>NZ_JAOS01000022.1:0-197823 GCF_000523975.1 Mycobacterium sp. MAC_080597_8934
CGACAGCCAGCACCGGGGCGGTCATCCGCGGCGTCGACACGACCGCAGCAGATCGGCCCACGACTCGGTCGACTCCCGATACCCATCGGCCAGCCCAACGAGCTCCTTTCGGCCATCGGAACGCACGCCGATCATCACCAGCAAGCAGAGCTTCTCCTGCTCCAACCTGACCTTGAGATGAATGCCGTCGACCCACAGGTACACGTAGTCGGTGCCCGACAGATCGCGCTCGCCGAAGGCCTTGGCCTCGTCCTGCCACTGCGCGGTGAGCCGAGTGATCGTGGTGGCCGACAGCCCGGCACCCGAGCCGAGGAACTGTTCCAACGCGGGACCGAAGTCACTGGTCGACAAGCCGTGCAGATACAGCAGCGGCAGCACCTCGGTCATCTGCGGGGACTTACGCGCCCACGCCGGCAGGATCGCCGAGGAAAACCGCCGCCGCTCAGCGGTATCGGCGTCGATACGCTTGTCGTTGACCCGCGGCGCGATCACCGTCACCGCACCCGCCGCGGTCAACACCTCACGCTCGCGGTGATAGCCGTTGCGGACCACCAGCCGATGCCCGTTCTCATCGACCTCCCCAGCATGGGCGTCGATGTAGGCGGCGACCTCGGCGGCCAACGCCGCCGCCAGCATCTGGCGGGCACCGTCGCGGACGATCTCATCGAGCAACGACCGCGACCCGCACGCGTCCTCGTTGGAGGAATCCTGGTCGTGAACTACCGTGAGCATGGGCGTACCTTCCCAACCAGCGCGCCAACGCCGGTCTTGATCAGAGCTACTGGACTTTCAGATCATCCTCGGGAAGGTGCGCCCATTTCTCACGCGCCCCGCCGAGGCTCATCCACAGGTTCTGATCATTGCTCCACCTAGGCCGCTCCAGCGCGGAACTCGCATTCCCTGACAACAGTGGCTCCGACGTCGCGGGAGCTATTCAGTTGCTGAGATGAGTTTCGGGAGGATTGCATTGTCGACCAGAGTTTCGATGGTGAGATGGGTCGGCGGGCGGTTGGAAAAGATGCATCGGAAGATCAGATAGCCTGGCAACAGGTCGCAGAGCTCTTCGTTGATTGTTGACGCGCCGATCTCGCCGCGGCTGATCGCCTGCTGTAGGACCTGCCGGACCAGGGTTCTCTGTTCATGAAGAAACCGGTCTTGCATAACGTTGTTGAGCGCGCGATCACGGGATATCTCGACAAGCACTGCCCGGATGGTGCTGGCGTGGTCTCGGCACTGTTTGTAGATGATCTGGCCGAGACACAACAAGTCGCCGCGCAGGGTGCCAGTGTTGGGTGCAACAGCGCTCTGACGGGTGCCTTCGATGACGGCCGCTAGGATCAGTTCAGATTTCGAGGGCCAGCGCCGGTAGATGGTGGCTTTACTGGCATGAGCAGCGCCCGCGACAGCCTCCACTGTTAGGCCGTGGTACCCACGATCCTGCAGGATACCCAATGCTACTCGCAGCAGCTCTGTCTCTCTGGGTGACCACGAAGTAGGTTCTACGTCCGGGTTGGTTGTCGCGGTCATCAATTGTCGGATGTGAGCGATTCTGGGTCAGCTGCTTTCCCGTTTCCACTATCGGTCCCCACATCCATTCTTCGTACATGGTCGCCCCCAGGTGAGACGCCACCCCACTTCGCCGATATCTGGAGGTGCGGTCCGCGTGTTGCGCTCAGCGCGCCCACACCGGTGAGATGCTTAGCTGGCATCGATGCGGGGTGACGGTTCATGTGTGGCCACCAGCTGGCTTGGCGGAGCAGGGTGGCGATGGCTGGGACGGTGAGGGTGCGTACGAGGAACGTGTCCAGCAGTAGTCCGCAGCCGATGATGAGTCCGGTTTGGATCATGATGGCTACCGATCCGATCATCAGGCCGAACATGCTGGCAGCGAAGATCAGGCCGGCGGAGGTGATGACTGAGCCGGTGGTGGCTACGGTGCGCAGGACGCCGACGCGGATGTTGTGGGTGGATTCTTCGCGTAGTCGTGATACGAGCAGCATGTTGTAGTCGGCGCCGACGGCGACGAGGATGATGAACGCTAATAGTGGTACGGGCCAAGCGATTTCGTGGCCGAGGATCCATTGGAAGACGATGACTCCGATGCCTAGTGAGGCCAGGTAGTTCAGCACGACGGTGCCCAGCAGATATAGCGGGGCGATCAGGGCGCGTAGCAGGGCGATGAGGATGAGTCCGACGATGACCAGGGTGGCGATGGCCAGCTGGGTGAAGTCGGATGAGAGTAGGCGTTGGATGTCGGAGTTGACGGCGGGGAATCCGGCAACCGAGACGGTGGCTTGGGCCAGGGAGGTGTTGGGTCGGGCGGTGTTGGCGACGTCTGTGATCTGGCGGGCCAGGTTCATCGCCTCGCCGCTGTAGGGGTCCGTGCTGGTGTCGATGGCGAAGCGGGCGGTTTTGCCGTCGGGTGAGAGGAAATGTTTGGCGACGTCGGCGAATTGGCGGTTGTCGAAGGCTTCGGGGGGCAGGTAGAAGCCGGTGGCGGCATCGGATCCGGCGGTGGCGCGGGCGGAGTTTTGCAGTTGGGCCGCGATTTGACTCATCCCGGACAGCATTTGGATGTTGCTGTCGGCCAGGGTGTGCACGCCGGTGGCCAGGGCGCGTGCGCCGGAGGCCAGTTGGCTGATGCCGTGTTGGAGTCGGCCGATGTCAGCGGCCAGGTTCTCGGGGTTGCCGAGGGTTTTGAAGGCGTTGTTCATGGTGGCCACGGTGTGTTGAACTTCGGTGAGGGTGCCGGTGACGGTGGCGTTGGTGGCCGGGTTGTACTGGTCGCCCAGGGTGGCGAGCTGGGTGAAGAATCCGTCGTCGCGCAGGGTGGTCAGGATACTGACCTGGTCGCGGATCTGGGCGCATTGCGGGGTGGTCATACACCACGGTGAGGTGTTGAGTGCGGTGACGAGCGGGTCGAGGGCGGCGATAGCGTTCTGGGCGCGTTCGGCCAGGGGTCGGATGCCGGGGCCGGCTTGGATGGCGGTGTCGACCTCGGGTGCGGTGGCTGAGAGTTGTTGCAGCAGCGGGCCGAAGCGCTGCATGCTCTCACCGGCGGCGCCGGCTTGGGTGAGTACACCGCCCAGGGGGGTGAGCGCGGTGCGCACGGTGGTGTCGAGTTGGGCCAGGCCGCCGGCGAGTTGGTCGGCGCCGTGGGTGAGCTTGTCCAGGTCGGTGCGCCGGTCGTTGCCCTGGGCGACCGAGTCGGCCATCTTGTCGCCGATTTGTCCGTTCTGCCAGGACAGTTGGGCTTGGTCGAGGCGTTGCCCGGCCGGTCTGGTGATCCCGGAAACACGTGTCACGGCCGGGATTTGGGCGATGCGTGAGGCCATCTCGTCGAGGTCGGCCAGGCCTTTGCCGGTGCGCATGTCGGTCGGGTTTTCCACGACGAGGAATTCGGTGATGACGACGTCTTTAGGGAAATGGCGGTCCAGCAGCTGATAGCCCTGGTTGCTGGCGGTAGTGGCGGGCTGTCCTTGGCGGTCGTCATAGCTGATGGTCATGGTCGCCGCGGCCGCCGACAGTGCCACCAGGATGGTCAGGCTGATGACCAGCAGCGGCACCGGGCGGCGCACCACGGCCACGGCCACGCTGTTCCAGTAGCGTCGGGTGCGGTCGGGTTTGGGTTCGCCGATGCCGCGGGTGGCCGCCAGCGCCAGCACCGGGGGCAGCAGGGTCACGGTGGCGGCGAATCCGACTGCCACGGCGACCGCGCAGGCCGGGCCGAGTCCGGCGAACACACTCAAGGTGGCGAACACCATGGCCAGAAAGGCCAGGGCCACGGTGCCGGCCGAGGCCAGGATGACTCGGCCGATGCTGGCGGTGGCCGCGATGACCGCCTGCTCGGCGGGCACCTGGGCGCGGCGTTGTTCGTGGTAGCGGCTGATCAGAAACACGGTGTAGTCGGTGCCGGCGCCCAGCAGGATCGCGGTCATGAACGCCACGGTGAACTGCGAGACCGGCATGCCGATTTCCCCGAGTGCAGAGAGCACCCCACGCCCGACGGCCAGGCTGATCCCGATCACCAGCAGCGGCAGCAGCGCGGTGAACACCGACCGGTACACGATCAGCAGGATCAGCGCGATCAGCCCGGCGGTGGCGATCGAGATGAACACCAGGTCGTGCTCGGCTGAGGCGATCTGATCGGCGAACGTGGCCGGTGGCCCTGTCACATAGGCCGTGGTGGACGTGTTGGCGAATGCCGTGTCGGTGAGATCGCGCACGGCTTGCACGGATTCGGCCGCGGTGGGATCACCGAGCGTGCCGGCCACCCCGACCGGCAGATACCAGGCCTTGCCGTCACCGCTGACCGCCTGGGTTCTGGTGACCGGGTCGGCCAGCAGATCCTGGACCAGCAGGACATGGTCGTGATCGGCGCGCAACCGCCCTACCAGATCCTGATAGCGCAGCTGATTATCGGGGGTCAGACCGGCCGGGTCTTGCATCGCGACGAACAGCATCGTCTTGGACCCCTGCTCACCGAACGCCTCACTCATGCGGTCCACGGTCTGAAACGAGGGCACATCACGCGGGATCAGATCGACCGATTGTTGGCGCACCACCGTCTCCAACTGCGGGAACAGCAGCGCCAGCACCACCGCGGCCGCGATCCATCCACCGATCACTAATGCCTTGTGGCCCACCGTGAACGCCGCGAGCCGACCCAGCCGGGCGCTGTATTCCGAAGATCCGGACAGATCGACGCCGCGCCGGCCACGGGAAGGCCCAGCATCTCCGGTTCGATCGCCCATCCCCACGCCTCCCAAGAAACGAAACTATCGGTATCGCTACGATACTAATAGTCCCACACGAGGATCGGAAGGGCCGCGCCGACCTTTCGGGCCATGGTTGGGGCTGGGCGCGGTGGGGGTGAATTAACTTGCGGTGTCCTCAGATTCGTCGTCGGGCAGGTCGTGGCGCACCACCCGCACCCGCCCGCGGGGCAGGCATGCCATGTAGCCGTGGCGTTTGCCGTAGAGCTCCCAGGAGGTCGCGGCCTCCTGGGGGGCGACATCGATGCGATGCCCGCGGGAAAAACCCAGGTGCAACCCGCCGCCCTCGTCGCACCACGCGCCCGTGCACACCGCGCCGGCCAGGTCCAGCAACGGACGCTGCTGGACCGAGACGTTGCCCGGGTCGATGAGGACCTGCTCTTCGGGATAAGACGAACCGATCGGCGGCAGGGTCAGCCGGATCGGGGTGGCGATCACCAATTCGTTGTAATCGTCGAGGTCGAGCACCAATCCGTCGCGCAACGAGACACGCTGAACGGTGCACCGCTCGATCCAGGGGGTATGCATGCCCGGGTCCCTTTCGACACGTCATTGTGTCGCTTTATGGTACTGGGAGTAGCGCAGCGATACTACTAGTATCGCTAAGTGGTGGTGTCGGTGCCGTGCACCAGCTGTCGGGTTGTGCGGTCGATGCGCTCGCGGGCCAGGTCCGCATCGATCCGGCCGCCGATGACGGCGATCAGGTTGGCCAGCCACACGTCGGCGATCAGGCTGGCCACGTCACGGTCATGCGCGCTGGGTGTGGGCCCGCCCAGGGCGCGGGCCAGCATGTCCTCGATCACCGCGACAGCGTGCTCGATCGCGCCGGCGGCCTCGGAGTCGGCCACGACGAACGCACGCACCATCGCCTCGGTCAGGTGCGGGTTGGCCTGCCAGGCCATGTGCAGGTGGGTGGTCAACCGCCCCAGCCGGGCCTGCGGCGCCAGTTCACCGGTAGTGCAATCGAATTCGGTGTCGAGACGTTCGAATTCGCGGGCCAGCACCGTCACCAGCAGATGGCTTTTGGATCGGAAATGCCGATACAGGGAGCTGGCGGCAATGCCGGCCTGCGCGGCCACCGCACGCATCTGCACACCGTCAAAACCTTGTGCTGAGGCTACCGCCCACGCGGCATCCAGGATCGCCTCGCGACGCACCAACACCGAGTCCGCCGGCCGGCGCGGGTGCCGCACCCGGTCCCGGGGTGCGGCGGTGGGCGCACTCACCGCGACCCCGCGTCGGGGCCGGCGCCACCGTAGCGGGTCAGCTCGGCGAACAACTCCCCGAAACCGCTGATGTCACCGTGGGCGGCGAAATGGGCCGCATCCACCGTGATGAACACCGCCGAGGCGGTGAACCGGGTGACACCGTCCACACCGACCCCCACCCCGTCCACATGCAACGCCCGGCCCTCGCGGGAGGCGATCCGCGCGGTCAGCCGATGCGTACATCCCAACGGCACCGGCTGCAGATAGTCCACCGTCAAACGGCGCGTCACCGCCGGGGTGGCCGCGATCCACAACGAAAAACCCAGCACGTCATCACAGGCCGCGGCGATCGCGCCACCGTGCGCCAGCCCCGGCGCACCGATATGGCGCTCATCGAACACCAGATCAGCGAACACCTCATCGCCGCACCGAAACACCTCCAGCTGCAAACCGTGCGGATTGTCCGACCCGCAGCCCATGCAGGTCGGCGTGTGCGACGGCAACCGCTGCGGCTGATCAACACCCATCACGGCCTCCTCGCACCCGGGCAGCCCCGCCACCGCGTCCCGACCCGGGACCGCCGGTACTAGCAGTTTCGCTGCGCTACTATCGGTACCATAACCGGGAGTGCGGGGGCAACGCACCGGCAATCGGAACACATCAGGAGGTCAGGTGGGGACGCAGCCCGCGGAGACACCCGACGACGAGGACGACGTCGACCCGCGCCGCACCCGATCACGCACCCGACTGCTCGACGCCGCGGCCAACCTGCTCAAAACCGGTGGGATCGAAGCCGTCACCATCGACGCGGTCACCAAAGCCTCCAAGGTCGCCCGCACCACCCTCTACCGCCATTTCAACAGTTCCTCGCAACTGCTCGCGGCCACCTTCGAACGCCTTCTGCCCCAAGTCATCCCGCCCGCCCCGACCAGCGGCACCCTCCGTGAGCGGCTCATCGAACTGCTCTCCCGCCAAGCCGACCTGTTCGCCGAAGCGCCCGTACAAGTCACCACCCTGGCCTGGGCCGCGTTGGGCCCCGCCGAGACTCACGAACCAAACACTGTGCAACACGCCGGTGCCGGCACTCTGCGGATGCGTGTGATCGAACAATACCGACGGCCGTTCGACGAAATCCTGTACAGCCCCGAAAGCGTCGATCAACTCGGCGAACTCGACATTGAACTCGCACTCTGTCAACTTGTTGGCCCTCTGGTCTTTGCCCGAATGACCGGTCTACGCGTCATCACCCACCAAGATTGCACCCGCATCGTCGAAGGCTTCATTGCCGCGCAAACCGGCGATCAACCGGCTTGGGTCGAGGCGTCGAGTCCGAACCAATAGCGCTAATGAGACTGCTCTGAACCACGTTCCGTCGCTTGGCCAGCCGCATCCGGTTGGGTCACACCGTCACCCAACGACCGCATTGTTGCACCCAAAACGGCGGGACCGTCGGCCACCACTGGGTAAGACGGACCCGCCGATCTGACGAATTCACGCGTGCCCGGCAGCGCGACGCCGGGGTCAGGAAGTGAAGCCGGGTATCGGATAGCGTTGGTTGAGGACGTAGTTTCCGACTTCAGCGATTTTGTAGGAGACAGGATCGTGCAGCGTGTGGGTGCGGATGTTGCGCCAGAACCGGTCGAATCCGTATTTGGGGTGGGTGCCGCGGGCACCGATGACCTCGAAAATACGGCTGGTCACGTCCAGGGCCGCTTGGGTGGCTATGGCTTTGACTCCAGAAATCTGCACCATGAGTTCGCCGCGTTCCTGCGAAGTTAATGCGTCACCTTTGTCCCACGCGGCCTGTAGGAGTTGTGCGGCCTCGCGGGCTGCAGCATCGGCGGCTTGTAGTTGGATGCCGAATTCGCCGTAGCTGCGAATGGTGTACGGATCTTCGACGGCTTGAGTGACCCCGGCCGGCGTCCAAGGACGTGCCTGCGTTCGGGTGTACTCGCGGGCTGTCTCGAGCGCTCCGCGCGCGATCCCTAGGTAAACCGAGGAGAACACCAACTGCACGATCGGGCCGAACAGGCTTCCGCGCCCGGACGCCAGGAACGCCTCGAGGATGGCATTGGGTTTGCCGAGCACCTCGTCGGGACGGACCGCAACATTGTGGAATTCGGTGGTGCCGCTGTCGGTGCGCCGCATCCCCAGCGCCTGCCAGTCATCGTTTGGCTGAACGCCTTCTCTGGTGGTGGGAATGGCCGCCGCTACGATGGCACCTTGCTGTGGGAAACCCTCCGGTATCACACCGAACACCAAGAGCAGATCTGAGCCCTTGGCGCCACTGCTGAAGTGCTTAATGCCGTTGAAAAAGTACCCGCCGTCATCGGCCGGGGTGGCCGTCACCTTCCAATCCAGGATGTGGCTGTTGTTCTCGCTGGAGGCGTTTCCGGTCCACCAATTGTTTTCGGCCAGTTGACGAAGCAGGCGTTCCTTTTGCTCGGGTGAACCCCACAGATCGATAACGGCTGGGGTGCTGAGGTGGTATCCGAACAAGTGCCCAAGGGATCCGTCGACCTTGGCGATCTCGCGCACCACTTCCAGGGCGGTAGGCCAGTCGGCTCCCCAACCGCCCAGGTGCCGGGGAACGGTCACCGAGAGCAGCCCACTGGCGCGTAGATCCTCACGCTCTTCTGTTGCCGAACCACCTGCCTTGTCGCGCTCGACGACGGTAGTTTGCCACTTTCGCGTCAGCTCGCGCGCGACCTCGATTGGGTCGCCATGCCTACTGTTCTGTGCCGTGGTGGTGTCATCGGTCAACGTCATTGCTGTTCTCCAGTCGCGGATTGGGTGAGGAATTGCGGTGCTGCCCACTGTGTGAGGTCCACCGGACGGTCGAGCAGATTGTGGTCGATGAGGAACTGTTGAGTTTGGTCGACAACGGCCAGCGCCGAGTCGTCAAGCGTTGGGATCAGATGTTGGGCGAAATCAGCGCCGAAACCGCGTCCGATCGCCGAAGGTGCTACCCCGAGGTTGGCGGCATGGATGCCAACGGTGTCCTCGGGGTGGGCCTGTGCCCAACGGCCGGCTTGGACAGCCGCATCGACGAGTCGTTGCACCAGGTCGGGTCGCTCGTCAACCAACTGGGCGCTGACCGTCCAAACACTGGCATACCGGTTTCGTTTGTCGTCGCCGAGATCGGCGAGTACCCGCGCGCCGCTGAGGTCTTCTAGCTCCGCCGCCCAGGGCAACCACGTGAATAGCGCATCAACGTTGCCACTACTCAGGATGTCGCTCTGGTGGGCGGCCACGTCGGGAAACAGGTCAGCGCCTTTGACACTGGCCGCTGCTTCCAGCCGCTCTTCGGGCACGTCGACGCCAGGGCTTTCGATACGCACCAATTCGACGTCACTGATCCCGATGCCTCCGATATGCAGGGTCTGCAAAAGTCCCCGCGCCTCCCAGGTGCCCAGCGCGATCAGTGTTTGCCGCCACGGATCCAATTGCCGGTAGTCACCCAACTCGCCGGTGAGAATGCGGATCGCTGCGCCGGACACACCCACCCGCCGACCCCGCAGCTGCTCGGGTGATGTCACCGGGCTGTCAGCACGGACATAGATCCCTTGCCGACCGGCCAGAGGTGTGATGCCCAGCAGACGGGTGCGTCCTGGTGCTCGCAGGCCCTCACTGATAAGAGGTGGAATTTCGCCACCAAAACGGGTGTAGGCGGGATGATCGTAGGTGAAATGCAACCCAGCTTGCGCGCCGCTCAGCACATTCAGCGAAATACCGTTGCCAGCCAACAGGTTTGACTCCAGCGCTGTCAGCAACGCGTTAGGAACCGGGCAATTGCTGTAGGCAAGAATATCTCGATCTATGCCCGTGGTGGTCATCAGATGCTCCCAACTTCAGGCCGAGCCAACCCAAGGTGCTCACGCAGCGTTGCCCCTTCGTACTCAGTACGGAACACACCACGTTGCTGCAGCAGCGGCACCACCTGGTCGACGAATTCCTCGTAAATCCCAGGCAGATACGCCGCCGAAATGATGAATCCGTCAGCGGCCCCGGCCTCAAAGTGACTAACCAATTGATCAGCGATCTGTTCGGCAGTTCCGGCCCACTGCGGTACAAACCCGACGTTGGTGCCGTATCGTCGACCCAGCTCGGCCAACGTCAGGTCCGCACCGCCACCGGCCACCGCAGAAAACATCTGCAACATGGTCGGCACGTGACGATCACCGAGATCGGCGACGATGTCGGAAAACTTCGTATCCAGCGGATACTTGGAGAGATCCAAACCGCTATGGCTCGACAACGTCGACAAACCCACCTCGGGATGGACCAGAGAATTGAGATATTCCAGACGCTCACGGGCCACCTGCTCAGTCTCACCGAGTACTGGCATTACCGCGGTGAACACCTTTGTTTGCTCCGGGTCACGTCCCGCGGCCGCAACGTGAGCTTTGATGTCCTGATAGACCGCGCGCATGATGTCGAGGTTGGGCGAGACGCTGAATACTGCTTCGGCCCAGCGCCCCGCGAAGCGACGCCCGCGCGGTGACAAGCCGGCCTGCAGGATCACCGGTTCGCCCTGGCGTGACCGTGGAACCTGCAAGGGGCCACGGACGGACAACCAGTGGCCACGATGATTGACGTATTGAACCTTCTTGGGGTCGGCGAACCGACCGCCAATCTTGTCCAACAACAAGGCATCCTCGGACCAAGAACTCCATAGCTTCTTGACTGCCTCCAAGAATTCGTCAGCGCGGTCATATCGGATGTCGTGCTCAAGGTGCTCGTCCACGCCGAAGTTGCGTGCTTCCGAGTCGTTGAGCGACGTGACCACATTCCACGAGATCCGGCCATCAGACAGGTTGTCGAGCGTGGCAAACACCCGAGCCACGTGATACGGCGGGTAGTACGTTGTGGAAACCGTAGCGCCCAGACCCAAACGTTCCGTCACCGCAGCCATAGTCGCTATCACGCTGGTCGGCTCCAGCGCCACCGCGCCCTGGCCACCCAGGCCGACCCCGGTCTCCAAGTTCTCACCATAGCTGTCTTCGATGGCCAGGCCATCGGGAAGAAATAACAGGTCAAACTTTCCCCGCTCCAGGGTCCGTGCAATCTGCTTGTAGAACTCGCCAGTCAGAAATCCGTTCGTGGCACCAACATGGCGCCACGCGCCATGCGCGTGAGTGACGTTGCCGGCCGAGAAAAACCCGGCCAAATGTAGTTGGCGTTGTTCAGTGATCGCGCTCGTCGAAAGTCCCCAGGTGTGCTCGCTGAAATTCCTCACCTGTGAGCGGGGGTCAGTGTATCGGTTGGCGGGTTGCCGTGGTGGCGCGGCGCAGGGTTTCGGCGGCGGCGTGGTGGTCGCGTAGTCGGTAGGACTCGCCGTCGAGGTTGATGACCACCGAGCGGTGCAGGAGGCGGTCGAGCATGGCTGCCGCGACGGTAGTGTCGCCGAGGATTTCACCCCAGGCGCCGACGCCGCGGTTGGTGGTGATCACGATGGAGGTCTTCAAATATCGTTGGGAGACAACCTGAAACAACGCCGAGGCCGCTTCGGCCGGCAGCGGTAAGTAGCCCAGTTCATCGATCACCAAGAGTGTGGGTCCGTTAAAGAACCGCATGGTGGTGGCCCAACGTCCTTCGATGGCGGCGCGGTGGCAGCGAGCGGCCAGATCCGCGGCGGTGGTGAAGTAGGTGCGGTAGCCGGCATGGGCGGCCGCCCGCGCCAACCCGACCGACAGGTGTGTTTTGCCGGTGCCCGGCGGGCCGATCAACAAAATGTTGGTCGCCGATTGCAGGTAGCGGCAGGTGCCCAGCTCATCGATCAACGCCCGGTCGATCCCGGCGGCGGCATCGATATCGAAGTCGGCCAGGGTGGCCGGGGTCGGTAGGCAGGCGAACCGCAATCGCCCCGCCAGTTTGCGGGCCGCGGTGGCGTCGACCTCAACAGCGAGCAGTCGTTCCAAGGCCACCGTGAGCGAGAGGCCGTCGGCGCTGGCCTGGTCGAGGACTGCTGGGAGGGCTTCGGCGGCGGCGTGCAGTTTGAGTTCGGCCAGATGCGAGCGCAGCTGCTGATAACGGCTGGCCGCCGCCGACGGTGACTCAACGACAGCCTGGGTGGTTTTGGGGCTGCGTGCTGTGGGGGTCATTGCAGGGTCCTTTTCTGGGCGGCCCGCTCATAAGCGGAGAGGTCGATGACAGTGGAATCGGTTGGCGGCGTGCAGGGTTCGGCAGCAACGGAACCACCGTCTTGGAGTTGAATGAGTTGTGCGGCCGCGGCTTTGGCTACCGGCCCGGGTGGGATGCGTTCCTTGCGGCGGTGCGGTCGCCCGGTGGCCGCGGTGGCCAGCGCGGCGGCGTCCAGGGCGATGACATGCCCGCTGTCGCGGACCATCACCCCGAGCCCGTCGGTGGCCATGCGGTGCCGCGCGATCACGATCCCGCCTGTGGTGGCGATATCGCAGAACTCACCGCCGATCGGATGGCTGACCACCACCGCGGCGGCGGCCAGCTCCGGGGGCACCGAGTAGCGGTTGCCGCGGTAGGACACCAACGCTTGCCGCGATGCGGTCCGTTGTTCGGTGACGATCACCGGATACGGCACGGTCGGCACCGGTTGCAGTGGTTCGGTTTTGGCGACGGTGGCCACCGACGAGCGACCATCGGCGGTAGCCCGGATACGGGTGTCACCACGCACCCGGGCGAAGCGGTCCACGCTGGCCTGGGCTTGTTCAACGGTGGCCTCGTCGGCCAAGGTGCGCCACCAGCGTTGGGCGGCGGTGTGGTTGATCTTTTCCACCACGCCCTTGCGGTTGCCGCGCCGGGCGGGGCAGATAGCCACCGCCACGCCGTAGTGTTTGGCCACTCCGGAAAACGACGCCGTCACCCGCCCACTGCCGGGATCGCAGACGGTGGCCATCCGGTCGAACCGCCACACTCGGCTCACCCCGCCCAGGCCGCGCACGACGCGGTCCAGAGCCGCAACCAGATGCGGTTGGTCGGTCGAGGCAGACAAGGCGGCGCGCCACTTGCCCGAGTGCGCCAGGGAACCGACCAACAGATTGGCGGTCTTGCCCCATCCCCAGGACGCGGGTGGATTCGGCAATTCCAGCCAGTCCCATTGGGTTTCATCCCCGGGCGGATGCGTGATGACCGCGTTGGGACGTTCGGTGGCAGTGCGGCAGGCTTGGCAGACCGGCCGCAGATTCCGGGTGCGGATGTTGCGGGTCAGGCTCTGATACGACAGGCCGAACCCGAGGTCTTCGAGTTCATCGAACAGGGTGCGGGCCCACAGATGCGGGTCCTCCAGCAGACGCGCGGTGACGTAGTCGACGAACCGGTCAAACGGATCCGGGCCCGGCCGGGCCCGTTCCCCAGGCTTGCCCTCACCGGTGAGGTATCTGCGGACCGTCTTGCGGTCGAACCCGGTATGGCGGGCGATCGCCGAGATCGTCCAACCACGTTTGCGTAGAGCATGTACTTCCACATCGTCCTCCCATGTGAGCATGAGAAAGCGGGCCTCCTTCAACGAAGCAACTGGCATCAGACACCAGCAGCATCGAAGGAGGCCCGCCCTTCTCGGCGGAGCCACACGGATGGGGAATTTCGATGAGCATCAGTGGGGAATTTCAGCGAGCGCGGTCATCAGCCATTATCAGCAGTGCCTCCGTGGGGATCAGATACCGGACACCGATGCTCGACCACCAGCCTGGACCCCAACAGGGTTAGGAGACCAATGATTTTTAAGGCCCCGGAGTGTGTCGTCGGTGGCCCGGCACCTACCTATCTCGGGGTAACCGGACGGCTGCCAGGAGGGTATATTAGGAACTTGTCACCAACCTGGTCCTGGTCTGCCCCTATCACCACCGCGCCCACCACCGCGGCGAGATCACCATCACCGGCCCCGCCGACACCCTCCTCGTCACCGACAGCTCCGGGCGCCACCTGAAACCAGGATCACTGGCCCGCAAACCGACCAGACCCCCACCCGCCGTCCCACCCTGTCCCGGACCCCTCGGCCAACGCGCCGACTGGTGGTGGTACGACCCCTTCCAACCCCAACCACCACCGGCGACGAATTAGGCGCGTAGCGTCTAACCGAAACCCTTGCGGGCCAATGCTTTACGTGTCGACCGAGCCGATTCAGGAACGCCCGGAAAGCTTTTCGCGCAAGCGGCGGTTGACCGGTTCGGGCAGCAGCTCCGACACGTCACCGCCGAGCATGGCGACCTCCTTGGCCAGCGACGACGACACGAACGAATAGCGCGGCGCGGTCGCGACGAAAAACGTGTCCACACCGGCGATGTGCTTGTTCATCTGCGCCATCTGCAGCTCGTATTCGAAGTCGGTGCCGGTGCGCAGGCCCTTGACGATGGCGGTCATGCCGCGCGACCTGACGAAGTCGACCACCAGCCCCTGTCCGGCCTCTACCCGCAGGTTGCTCAGATGCGTGGTCGATTCCTCGATCATCGCGATCCGCTCGTCGAGGTCGAACATGCCCTTCTTGGCGGGGTTGGTCAGGATCGCGACCACCACCTCGTCGAATTGGGCCGACGCGCGCTCGAAGACGTCGACGTGGCCCAGCGTCACCGGGTCGAACGACCCGGGGCACACGGCGCCGGTCATGCGGGCCGTCCCGGCCTGGCGGGAGAGTTCGCAGCGGCGCCCATGACGCGCGCCGACGACGAGGCAGAGCGAAAGCGATGCTGAGGAGCGGCGCCCATGACGAACGACGGTACACGCCCGCTCACAGCCGCTCGGCCAGCTCCAAACGAGTGTCGCCGTATACCCGTTGCGGCCAACCGGACCAGCCGGCGGGCCAGCTCAGCGGCGCGCTGCCGGCGGGGCGCTCCATTACCGCGACGCTGCCCGCGCGCACCCAGCCGTGCGCGGCCAGCGCCGCCAGCACGGCGTCGATCTCGGCGGCGCCGACGTCGTAGGGCGGGTCGGCGAGCACCAGATCGACCGCGGTCGCGGTGCCGCCGGCCAGCACGGCCGCGACCGCGCCGCGGCGCAGCGTCGCACCGGGCAGCCCCAGGGTGTCGATGTTGCGGGCGATCACCGCCGCGGCGCGCGGGTCGGACTCGACGAACAGCGCGGTCGCGGCGCCGCGGGAGAGCGCCTCCAGACCCAGGGCGCCCGAACCGGCATAGAGGTCCAGCACCGCCAGGCCGGTCAGCTCGCGGCGCGCGGCCAGGATGTTGAACAGCGATTCGCGGACCCGGTCGGTGGTGGGCCGGGTGCCCCGGGGCGGCACGGCGAGGCGGCGCCCCCCGGCCACGCCGCCGATGATCCGGGTCATCCGCGCGCCCCTACAGCAGCGTCGACCAATAGTCCCAGAACCGGACCATGATCAGCAGAAACACCGCGGTGAACCACAGCGCGACGATCGACCACCGCCACTGGAACAGCAGCCAGCCCGGGCCGGACCGGCTGTCCCCCAGCGCAGGGCGGTAGGCGATCGAGGCGACCACCACCAGCAGCGCGATGGTCACCACCCACACCACCATGCAGTACGGGCACAGCGCGCCGATGCGATACAGGCTCTGGAAGATCAGCCAGTGCACGAACACCGCGCCGACCACCAGACCCGCCGTCAGTCCGATCCAATACCATTGCGGCAGAACCACTTTCGTCACCGCCAGCAGGCCGGTGACCACCACCACGGTGAACGCCACCAGGCCGAGCAGCGGGTTGGGGAAGCCCAGCAGCGACGCCTGCGGGGTGATCATCACCGACCCGCAGGACAGGATCGGGTTGATGTTGCAGGACGGCACATACGCCGGGTCGAGCAGGATGTCGATCTTCTCCAGCGTCAGCGTCACCGACGCGACCAGGCCGATCACCCCGGCGACCAGCACCGACCAGGCGCTCAGCGCCGGCACTGCCGGCCCGGCCGGCGAATCCGGGGTCAGGCCGGTCGCTTCCGTCGCCACCGCACCGGTCACATGGCGGCCGGCGCGACCGCGCCGTCCAGCCCCGGGATGTCGCCCACGATCTCCTTGATCTTGCCGACCAGGGCATCGGGCGTGGACGGGTCGTAGTCCTCGCCGTTGATCTTGATCGTCGGCGTGGCGCGGATCTTGGCGGCCGCCGCCTCGCCGGTGACCTTGGCGATGTACTTGCCGCTGTTGATGCAGTCCGGAACCTTGCCCACCACGCCGGATTCGCGGGCGAGCTCGATCAGCCGCGCGTTGTCCGGGAACGTCTTGCCGGTCTCGCTGGGCTGGATGGCGGTGCTGAACAAAGCGGTGTGGAACCGGCGGAACGCGTCCAGGGACTCGTCGGCGACGCACAGCGCCGCGGCGCCGGCCCGCGACGAATAGTTCTGGTTTCGCGGGCTGTCGAGGATCGACACCATGGAGTAGTCGGCCGCGATGGCGCCGAGGTCGATCAGCTTGGACACCGTGGGGCCGAAGGTGCGCTCGAAGTTGCCGCAGGCCGGGCACAGGAAGTCCTCGTAGAGGGTCACGACGGCCTTGGGGTTGCTGCTGCCGGGCTGGGTGATCAGCTTGCTCGACGTCACCCGCACGGTGTCGCCGGCGCCGGTGGGCCCGGCCTTCTTGTGGTGCGAGGTCACGATGTAGAAGACCAGGGCGACGGCGAAGATGACGACGAACGCGGTGCCGCCGATCTGGACGAGTCGCCCGGACTTACCGCCGGAGGCCGACTTCATGTCGAATCGCGGGGGACGTTTGGGGTTGTCGGCCACGGGTTCCCTGATCTTTCGTCACTCGAGTTGTCGGTCTGCCGACAAAGCGATCGGACAAGGCGCCTCTAGATTACCGGCGCCGCCCGTCGCACGGATCAGACCCGGCTCAGGTGCGCGCGCAGCGCCGAGATCAACTCGCTGGTGGCCACCATGCTGTCGCCGCCGAGCTGGAACAGGTTGGCGAAGCCGTGCGTCAGCGAACCCAGGTACCGCAGGTCCACCGGGGTGCCGGCGGCGCGCAGCGCCTCGGCGTAGCTCTGGCCCTCGTCGCGCAGCGGGTCGAAGCCGGCCACCGCGATCAGCGCCGGGGCCAGGCCGGCGAGCGATTCGGCCAGCGCCGGCGATACCCGCGGGTCCGTCCGGTCCAGCCCCGAGTTCCGCAGGTACTGCGATTCGAACCAGTCGATGTCGCGCTTGGTC
Organism: Mycobacterium sp. MAC_080597_8934; assembly: GCF_000523975.1. NCBI lineage: Bacteria > Bacillati > Actinomycetota > Actinomycetes > Mycobacteriales > Mycobacteriaceae > Mycobacterium > Mycobacterium sp. MAC_080597_8934. Next base: position 17,070 of record NZ_JAOS01000022.1, read on the forward strand.
AGCAGGAAGCCGCGGGAGAACAGGCTCAGCGACCGGGTCCGGGCGGTGAAGTCGGTGCGCGGGTAGATCAGCCACTGCAGCACCGGTGCCGGGCCGCCCGCGTCGCGGGCCAGCTGGCTGACGACGGCGGCCAGGTTGCCGCCGGCGCTGTCGCCGCCGACCGCCACCCGCCCGGGGATCGCGCCCAGCTCGCCGGCATGCTCATGCGCCCAGGTGAAGGCGGCGTACGCGTCGTCGATGGCGGCCGGCGCGGGATGCTCGGGCGCCAGCCGGTAGTCGATCGACAGCACGTGGATGCCGGCGTCGCGGCAGGTCAGCCGGCACAGCGAGTCGTGGGTGTCCAGGTCGCCGATCGACCAGCCGCCGCCGTGGTAGAAGACCAGCAGCGGGGCCTGGGTCTCGCCGCCGGCGGGCCGATAGTGCCGCGCCGGGATGTCGCCGGCCGGGCCGGGCAGCGCCAGTTCGGCGACGTCGACGTGGATCTGCGGGCCGGGGAACCCCACCGTGGACTCGTGCATCTGGGCGCGGGACAGCTCGGGGTCGTCGTCGACCACCAGGCCGTCGATGCCGACGGCGCGCAGACCGGACAGCATCAGCTGCAGGGTCGGGTCGAGCGTGTTGCCGTCGATGATGACCGAGCGGCCGCGCACCAGGCCGCGGCGCACGGCGGTCGGGATCCACGGGATGACCTTGACCCCGACGCTGGTGACTGCGCCCTGGATGCGGTTGGTCAGCGGCATCGACCCGCGCTGTACGCCGGGGTCGACGGGTGCGGTGTCGGTCAGCGGCTTGGTCATGGAGCTACTCCCCCTCGCACGAACGTGGTACCGCCCGACGGCGAACGGTTGTTCACTGCCGCGTCGTCGCCGTCGTCACGGAGGCTAACTGTACGTGGTGGCCCGCCCGGTGCTGAAGGGCGCGGATGGACACCTGCCCAGGTCGTGGTGAGGAGACATTTGCTCACTCGGTAAGATCGTGATCCCAAAGTCGGTGAAGCCTTCACGGATTGCGAGCAACTTCGACGTGTTCGATTTCGATTTCGGCGCCGAAACGGCGTTGACCTCCTCGCGCGATGACGGCCCCCGGCTCGATGCACACGAACGTTTGACTTCACAGGCAGGTGAATGAATTGACTGGCGAGTCGGGCTCCGCCGCACCCTCGATTGCTCTCAACGACGAAAACACGATGCCGGTGCTGGGCCTCGGTGTCGCGGAGTTGTCGGATGACGAGACCGAACGCGCGGTGTCGGCGGCGCTGGAGGTCGGCTGCCGGCTCATCGACACCGCCGCGGCCTACGGCAACGAGGCCGCCGTCGGGCGCGCCATCGCCGCCTCGGGGATCCCGCGCGCCGAGCTGTTCGTCACCACCAAGCTGGCCACCTCCGACCAGGGCTTCAAAGGGGCGATGGACGCCTGCGAGGCCAGCCTGGAGCGGCTCGGGCTGGACTACGTCGACCTGTACCTGATTCACTGGCCGGCCCCCGCGCTGGGCACCTACGTGAACTCCTTCGGCGGCATGATCCAGTCCCGCGGCAACGGCCACGCCCGCTCGATCGGCGTCTCCAACTTCACCGAGGAGTACCTGACGACGGTCATCGACCTCACGTTCGTCACCCCGGCGGTCAACCAGATCGAGCTGCACCCGCTGCTCAACCAGGAAGCGCTGCGCAAGACCAACGCCGAGCACAACGTGGTCACCCAGTCCTACACGCCGCTGGCGCTGGGCAAGCTGAACGACCACCCGACGGTGAACTCGGTGGCCGCCGAATACGGCAAGACCGCGTCGCAGGTGCTGCTGCGGTGGAACCTGCAGTTGGGCAACGCGGTGATCTTCCGGTCGGCCAACGCCGAGCACATCGCCAGCGACTTCGACGTGTTCGACTTCGAGCTGGCCGCCGAGCACATGGATGCCATCAACGCGCTCAACGACGGCACCCGGCTGCGCCCGGACCCCGACACCTACGAGGGCTCCTAACCGCTACCCCGTGGGGCAGGTGGCCGCGGCCTGACGCAGCACACCGGTGGACGCCTGGTCCACGGGCAGAGCATAGCCGCGCAGCACCGCGATGAACTGCATGGCGTATTGGCAGTGGAACGCCGCGTTCGGCGGCATCCACTGCGCGGGCGCCGCATCGCCCTTGTCCTGGTTGGCCTGCCCGTCGACGGCCAGCAGGTTGGCCGGATCGTTGGCGAACCGCAGCCGCTCGGGCCCCGGCCACGCGTAGGCGCCCATGTCCCAGGCGTAGGCGAGCGGGACGATGTGGTCGATCTGGACGGACTCGCCGACCTTGGGGCCGCGCTGGAAGGCGATGGTCTTGTTGGTGTACGGGTCGTGCAGCGTGCCGGTGGCCACCGCGTCCGGACACCGCTTGACCGACACATACGTCTTGTCGACGAGATCGCGGTTGAGGATGTCGTCGCGGGTGTCACATCCGTTGTGCCCCATGGGCGCATCGTTGTCGTCGTCCCAGGCGTCGCCGAACGCCGAGCGCAGGTAGTCGTAGCGATGCTGGCGCACCGGCAGCACCGCGATGCCGGCCAGCACGTCGGTGCCCGGCTGCACGGTCGGAACGTCCGCGCGCGCAGCGTATTCGGCGGTATGCCGGGTCGAGGAGCCGACGGCCTGGTAGGCGACCAGCACGGCCAGCGCGGCGGCCGCGGCCAGCCACAGCAGCACCTTGCGGTTGACGTTCATGACTTGTCCAGGTATTCGATGCGGTCGGTGTCGGTGAATCGTGCGGCCAGCACCGACAATCCGGGGTCGAAGCGGTTACCGGCGTAAGCCTGGACGCAGAAGTCGCGGGCGGCCTCGATGTACTCCTGGTGGTCGGCCAGACTCAGCAGCCGCAGCGTGACCGCCCTGCCGGACTGGTTGCGGCCCAACACATCTCCCTCCCGTCGCTCCTTGAGGTCGAGGTCGGCCAGCGCGAAGCCGTCCATCGTCTCGGCCACCGCGGTCAGCCGCCGGCCGGCCGGCGAGTCCGGCGCGGCCCAGCTGGCGAACAGGCACAGGCTGGGATGCTCGCCGCGCCCGATCCGCCCGCGCAGCTGGTGCAGCTGGCTGATGCCGAACCGGTCGGCGTCCATCACCAGCATGACGGTGGCGTTGGGGACGTCCACGCCCACCTCGATCACGGTGGTACACACCAGCACATCGATGTCGCCGGCGCGGAACGCGGCCATCACGGCGTCCTTCTCCTCGGCCGAGAGCCGGCCGTGCATCAGTCCGAGCCGCAGCTGCGCCAGCTCCTGGGAGCGCAGCCGGGCGTAGAGCCCCTCGGCGGTTTCGGGCGCCTTGGCGTTCTGGTCCGCCGCCCCGTCGTCGTCGCTCTCGTCGATGCGCGCCGCCACCACGTAGGCCTGACGCCCGGCGGCCACCTCTTCGCCGATGCGCCGCCACGCCCGACCCAACCAGGCGGGCTTGTCCTTGACGAAGATGACGTTGCTGGTGATGGGCTGGCGCCCGCGCGGAAGTTCGCGCAGCGTCGAGGTTTCCAGGTCTCCGTACACGGTGAGCGCCACGGTGCGCGGTATCGGCGTCGCCGTCATCACCAGCAGATGCGGCGTCACCCCGGGACGGGCCTTGGCGCGCAACCGATCTCGCTGCTCGACACCGAAGCGGTGCTGTTCGTCGACCACCACCATGCCCAGGTTGTGGAACTCCACCGCGTCCTGCAGCAACGCGTGGGTACCGACGACGATCCCCACCTGGCCGCCGGCCACCTCGTCGCGCACCTGTTTCTTCTGCGCCGCGGTCATCGACCCGCTGAGCAACGCCAACCTTGTGGCGTTGTCAGCCCCACCCAGCTGGCCGGCCATCGCCAACGGGCCGAGCACGTCGCGGATCGACCGAAGATGTTGCGCAGCAAGCACTTCCGTCGGCGCCAGCAGCGCGCACTGGTAGCCGGCGTCGACCATCTGCAGCATCGCCAGCACCGAGACGATGGTCTTGCCGGAGCCCACCTCGCCCTGCAGCAGCCGATTCAGCGGCCGGGTCGACGCGAGCCCGTCGGACAGCACGTCCAGCACCTCCCGCTGTCCGGCGGTCAACTCGAAGGGCAAGCGCCGCAACAGTTCCGCGGCCAGCCCGTCCGGGCGGGGCGGGGCCGGCGGCCCGGATTCGGAGAGCTCGCCGTGCCGGCGGGCCACCAGCGCCCACTGCAAACCCACGGCCTCGTCGAAGGTCAGGCGCTCGCGTGCCCGCTGCCGGCGGGCCTCGCTCTCGGCGAGATGGATGTCGCGCAGCGCCTGGTCCTCGCACACCAGGTCGAATTTCGCGCGCAGCGGCTCGGGCAGCGGGTCGGGCACCGGGTCGAGCACGTCGAGCACCAGGCGCACGCACGAAAAGATGTCCCAGCTCTGCATTTTCGTGCTGGCCGGATAGATCGGGAAGAAGTGGCGTTCGTAGGCGTCCAGCACCTCTTCGCCGCTGGCGCCGGAGGCGTTGGCGATGTTCATCAGGGATCGGGTGCCCTTGTTGCGGCCGTCCGGGGAGTCGAGGATGAGGAAGGCCGGGTGCGTGAGCTGCATGACGTTCTTGAAGAAGCCCACCTCGCCGGAGAGCATCACCTTGGTGCCCTCGGTGAGGCCCTTTTTCAGGTAGTTCGCGTTGAAGAAGGTGGCGGTCACCTTGTTGCGGCCCGCACCCAGCGTGATGCGGTGGCACACCTTCTTCGGGGTTTTCTTCATCGGCCACGTCTTGGTTTCGGTGATCGTGTCGATGATGGTGATGTGCTCGCCGGCCGGCGGCCGCTCGTCGTCGGCGCCCCAGCGGCTCGCCCCCTCGGTGTAGCTGCGCGGGTAGTGGCGCAGCAGGTCGTCGACGGTGCGGATGCCGAACAACTCCTCGAGCTGTTCGGCGGCCTTGGCTCCCACCACGAAGTCCAGCCGGTCGGTCAGCGAGGCCATCGCTATTCGACCCCGATCAGCAGCACGTCGCCGTGGTGGCCGGTGCGGTAGGTGACCAGCTCGGTGCCCGGGTGATGGTCGTGCATGTGTTCTTCCAGGATGTCGACGACCGCGCCGGCATGAGCATCCGAGCCGTCGGCGTCGAGGCCGGCGCCCAGCAACACCGTCACCAGGTCGCCGCCCGAGGCCAGCAGCAGATCGAGCAGGCCGATCGCCGCCCCGACCGCGTCGGCGGCCACGATCAGCACCTCACCGCCGGCGATGCCCAGGCCGTCGCCGGGCCGGCAGCTCCCCGCCCAGGTCAACGCGGTCTCGGTGGCGATGCGCACCGAGCCGTGCCGCGCCGCCCCGGCGGCGCGGGCCATGGTGTAGCCGTCGTCGACGGCCTGCCGGCCGGTGTCGTGCACGGCCAGCGCGGCCAGCCCCTGCACCATCGACTCGGTCGGGATGGGCACCACGTCGATGCCCCAGCCGATGGCCGCGGTGCAGCCGGCGACCAGCTCCTCGGCGGCCACATAACCGTTGGGCAGCACCATCACCTGCGCGGCGCCGGTGTCGACGACGGCCCGCATCAGCTGGTGCGCGCTGATCGTGGTCACCGGGTCGGCCGCGGCCGGGTCACGCTGCAGCACGCAGGCGCCCTCACCGGAGAACAGGCCGGCCGCGCCGTCGCCGTCGACGACGGCCAGCACCGCGCGTTCCCGCGTCCAGCCGCCCGCGGGCAGCCCGGGGCCGCCGGAGCTCAACGCCGAGATCACGATGCGGCTGAGCCGTCCGGCCGCCAGCCCGGCTTCCACGGCGGCGCCGGCATCGTCGGTATGCACGTGCACCGAATAGGTGTGCTGGGCCGACGACGGCGCCGAGGCGATGCCGACCGAATCGCCCAGCTCGGTGAGCCGGTCGCGCAGCGCGTCGGCCGCCGCGGGCGCGCAGTCGTCCAGCCGGTACATCACCTCGAACTGCGGCGCCGGGCGGGGCGCGGCGGCCTCCGGTGCGGCCGTCCGCGGCGCGAGCCGGTAGACGGTGCGGGCCGGCGCCTGCCCGGTGATGGTGGTGCGCAGGGCGTCCAGCAGCACCAGCAGCCCCCGCCCGCCTGCGTCCACGGCGCCGGCGTCGGCCAGCACGTCGAGCTGCTCGGGCGTCTTCTCCAGGGCGATCACCGCCGCGTCGCCGGCGGCGATGACCGCCGCGGTGACTCCCTCGCCGGCCCGTGCGCACTGCGCCACGGCGGTGGCGGCCGCGCGCAGCACCGAGACGATGGTCCCCGGGATCTCCTCACCACCCATCGAGGCGATGACCAGCTCCACGCCGCGCTGCAGCGCCGCACCCAGCACGGCCGCCTCGATGTGCGCCAGCTGACCGCCGGCCCGGGCGGCGGCCGTCGCGGTGACGTCGGCGACGCCGCGCAGGATCTGCGACAGGATCACCCCGGAGTTGCCGCGGGCGCCGTTCAGCGCGCCGGTGGACAGCGCCGCGGCGGCCCGGGCGACGCAGCCGGGGCCGCCGGCCGCCTGCAGCTCGGCCAGCGCCGAGCGCATGGTGAACAGCATGTTGGCGCCGGTGTCGGAGTCGGCGACGGGGAAGACGTTGAGCCGGTTGATCTCGTCGATGTGGGTGATCAGGTCACTGACGGCGGTGTGCGCCCAGTCCCGCAGGGCCGCCGCGTCCAGCGGACGATCGTGCGAGGTCCACGAACTGCCCAGGGTTACCCACCTCCTCTGCGCCGCCACCCGGTGGGCGCCAGCGTAGCCCGGCGACGCGGGCGCTGCGCCCGGTTACTCCCCGCCGGTGAGGAAGATCGGGTACCGCGGGCGCGGCTAATAACCCTGCCGGATACCGGGATTGGCCTGCCCCACCAGCAGCCGCTGATTGCTGCCGTCGGGGCTGACGCCGTAGCGGCTCATCTGATAGTTCATCGACGCGCACGCGGCGGCCACCGGATCCCACGCCGAATTCGACGTCCCAGGCTGGTGGAAGGCCGCGAACGTGTCCGGCATCAGCTGCCACGGGCCCCGCGTGGCGTGCAGCGGGCCGCCGTCGAGCTGGGCCGGCCCATACGCGTTGCTGTCGGCCAGGTTGATCGCCGCCGAGTGAAACTGGGATTCGTGGTCGGCGATCGTCATCATGCCGTCGATCCAGCGGCCACGGGCCGACGCGTCGGTGACCCCGATCCGCGTCAGCGCCTCCTCGAGGTAGCCGCGGATCGCCTCGGGGCCGTCCGCCCACGCTCCGCGACCGTCGAACGCGACCTGGCGCAGCTGGATACCGCCACGCACGGCGGCCACCTCGTGCACCGCGGGACGGGGCTCCGCGGGCGGCCACCACCACGTCGGCGCGGCCCGAGGGGCTCGCGATGCTCTCGGGCCGGGGCCGCCCTGGCCGATGTCGGACTGCCCGCCCACCGCCGTCGGGCAATTGACCGACTCGCTACCGATGGCGAGACTGCCCAGGGCCGCCACCACCGCGTAGGCCGTCGCCATTCGGCGCAGCCTCAAAACCCACCGTCGTACGTCCACCGGAGAGCCACGCCGGGTTTCGGCGCGGGCTGGACCGGCGGTGTTTTCGGCGCGCGCAACCACCCCGCGCACTCCCCTCGAACTGCCGATATTTGCTTCCCAGCCTCATCCGCAGCTCCGCGCGGGCCGGCACCGCCGGGAAGAAGACTTCAGCCCAACCGGCGCGCCTTCCGCGCCTGGTACAGGCAGCGACCGCGCCGACCATCGGCGGCGCCGCCATCCTAACGACCGCGCGCGCCGGCAACCTCGCTGCGAGCCGGTATTGTGATCGACTCCATGTCGGCGGCGGGCATGGCTCCAGCGCACAGTGACCGCACGTCAGCGTTTTGGTGGTTGCCCCGACAGTCGGTATCCTCGGTTGGGCCCGGGCGAACCCGGGCCGTCCCGGCCGCGGAGGCAGACCGCCGAGCCGGACCCCGAGATTTGAGGAGCTTGAACCATGGCCGCTGTGTGCGACATCTGCGGGAAAGGCCCCGGCTTCGGCAAGTCGGTGTCGCACTCCCACCGCCGCACCAGCCGCCGGTGGAACCCGAACGTCCAGACGGTGCACGCGGTCGCCCGTCCGGGCGGCAACAAGCAGCGCCTCAACGTGTGCACCTCGTGCATCAAGGCCGGCAAGGTCGTCCGGGGCTGACCAGTCCCGTCGCTCACATGGCGACGTGGCCGGCGTCCACCGGGATGGCCACCCCCGTCACGTAGCGTGACCGCGGCCCGGCCAGCCACAGCACCGCCTCGGTGACGTCGCGCGACTCGACCAGCGGCACCTCGGGCAGCAGGGTCTGCGACAGCGCCGGGTTCGGATTCTCCAGCATCCGGTTCACCACGAAATCGTTGAGGATCATCGGCGTCGCGACCCCGCTCGGGTGTACCGAGTTCACCCGAATCTTCTGCGGCGCATAGGCATTCGCCGCCGAGCGCATCAGGCCGACCACACCGTGTTTGGACGCGGCGTAGGCGAACATCGCCGCGCTGCCGTCGCCGCCGCGCCCGGTCAGACCCTGCGACGAACTGACCAGCACCACCGAGCCGCCGCGGCCCTTGCGCACGATCGAGGGCACCGTCGCCAGCATGGTGTGCCACACGCCCTTGAGGTTGGTGTCGACGATCGTGTTGAACACCGGTTCGGACTCGGCCTCGGTGACGCCGATGGCCACCCCGGCGTTGGCGACGACGACGTCGATGTCGCCGAGCCGGTCGATGCCCGCCTGCACCCCGACCCGCAACGCCTGCAGGTCGCGGACGTCGGCGATCACCGGAACCGCTGCGCGGCCTGCGGATTCGACCAGCCGCACGGTTTCGGCGAGCTCGGCGTCGGTGCCCAGGGCGTAGGGAATGGCCGGCAGGTCGGCGCAGATGTCGACGACGATGACGTCGGCGCCCTGCTGCGCCAGCGCGACGGCGTGGCTGCGGCCCTGCCCGCGCGCGGCGCCGGTGACGACGGCGACCGTGTTGTCGAATTCGCCCATGGCCGACCTCCCTAGACCCTCAGTTCCGTGCCGGTCTCGCGCTCGGCGAAGGCCACCAGTCGCGCGGCCGTGTCGTAATCGCAGGCCAGCGGGGTGCGCCCGATCAGCACCGGGCCGCCGCGCAGCCCGAACCTGCCGCTGACCCCGACGTAGCTGCCGGGCGGGATCGGCTCGCTGATGCAGTACAGGGTGGGCGCCGCGCCCTCGTCGATGTCGTTGGCCAGCCGGTCGGCCACCATTTTGACCGCCTTGTGCGCCGCCGCCTTCAGCGGCGCGTCGCCCAGGTTGGACAGGTTCGACGCCACCCAACCCGGGTGGGTCAGCTGGGTGACGATCGGCGACCCCGCCGCGCGCAGCCGGCGGTCCAGCTCGAGCCCCCACAGCATGACCGCGAGCTTGGACTGCGCGTAGGCGCCCAGCCGGGTCCACTTGTGCCGGCGCAGATGCAGGTCGTCGAGGTGCAGCGTCGCCGAGCGGTGCGCGTCGGAGCCGACGTTGATGATCTGGCTGCGCACCTTGGGCAGCAGCAGGTTGGTCAGCGCGAACGGCCCGAGCAGGTTGGTGCCCAGCGTCATCTCGAAGCCGTCGACCGTCTCGGTGCGCCGGTCGGTCAGGGCGCCGGCGTTGTTGATCAGGATGTCCACCGGCGCCTCGATCCGGTCGGCGAAGGCGCGCACCGACGACAGGTCGGCCAGGTCGAGTTTTTCCACGGCGGTCGACCCGCCCATCTGGGCCGCGCGTTGCTTCCCGAGTTCGGTGTTGCGCACGGCCAGGATCACCTCGGCGCCGGCCTTGGCCAGGGCACGGGCGGTGCCCAGCCCGACGCCGTTGGTGGCTCCTGTCACGATCACGCGTTTGCCGGTGAGGTCGCCCAGCCGGTCCGGGGTCCACGGTATGGTCACGGCGAACCAGAGTAATGGTCGGTTCTATGTAAGTTGGACCGGTTCTGCCAACATAAGAGCCGACGACTCCCGAGGCGGTTCGACATGACTGACAGCGCCACCGAGATCACCAACCTCATCTACACCTACGCGCAGCTGCTCGACGGCGGCGACCTGGACGGGGTGGCCCGGCTCTTCGAACACGGCCGGATCTGCGGCGTGCAGGACGGCCCGCCGGAAACGGTGTTCGCCGGCTCGGCCCGGGTGCGCCAGATGTACGAGATGGCCACCCGCATCTACGAGGACGGCACCCCGAAGACCAAACACAACACCACCAACGTGCAGCTCGACATCGACGAGGAGCGGGGCACCGCGCGCAGCACCTCCTACTACTGCGTCACCCAGGCCACGCCCGAGCTGCCGTTGCAGGTCATCGTCACCGGGCATTACCAGGACACGTTCCACCGGGTGGACGGCGCCTGGTGCTTCGAGAGCCGGACCATGTTCGTCGACCAGGTCGGCGACGTCAGCCACCATCTGAAGTTCTGACCAGGTGAAGCCCTTCGACCCGGACGCCGTGCTGGCCGACTACGGGCTGCGGCCCGAGCAGGTGGACGAGCCATTTACCTTGTACCGCAAGCGTTTTGGTGAATATATTGGAGGAACAGCGGATGCCTGAGCACCCGGTCGCGACCCGCTCCCAGCACGAGCAGGAACTCGCCGCGCTCGATTTGATCGAGCACCCGACCGTCAGGGCCGCCTACCGGTCGGTGGCGCAGACCTGGCTGGGCCGGGCCAACGCGTCGGACGCGATGCGCGCACGGTTCGACGACGCGTTCGCCGAGGTGATGTTCTCGGCGGCGATCTGGTCGTCCAATCAGGACAAGCTGCGGCCGAAGGTCAGCTGCATCACCCGGCTGGCGCATCCCGTGGACGGCCGCCGGGTTCCCGGATCACGTTGGGGCATCGACAATCCCGACAGCGTGTACCGGGTAATCCCGATCTCCGGTGAGGAGCGCTACGAGATCCACGGGCGGGTCGGCGAACACCGGATGACCGAGAACTACTTCACGCTGTGGGACGCCCGGATGGGCACCATCGACGTGCTCAACGGCCGCACCATGCGGGTCGAGCCGGACGGCAGCTTCACCATCACCGTGGACGCGCAACCCGCCAACGGCCGCCCCAATCATGTGCGGACGTCGGCTGCGGCGCACGAGTTCTACATCCGCGACGTGCTGCTGGACTGGGACCGCGACGACCCCAATTACTTCGAGGTGCAACGGCTCGGTGGCCCGCCGGCGACACCGGCGCGCACCCTCGACGAGCAGGCCGAGGCGACCGCGGCGATGATGGCCTACTTCGCCGATTTCACCGGCAAGCTCAGCCACGGCGTGTACAAGATGCCGGCCAACCGTTTCGATCTGGCCTGGTCGGCGGAGAAGGCCGGCGCGATGCGCAACCAGGCGTACGTGATGGGCCGCTTCGACCTCGCACCGGACGAGGCGTTCGTCGTCGAGGTGAATGATGGTGGCGCGGAATACTTCACGGTGCCGCTGAGCAACATCTGGGGCACCACCCTGGACATCGTCGACCGCACCGGCAGCCTCAACAAGGCGCAGTCGGTCGCCAACGAGGACGGCAGCTACACCTACGTGATCGCGCCCACCGATCCGGGCGTGGCCAACTGGATCGACTCCGACGGCCTGCGCGAGGCCATCCTGACGCTGCGGATGGCCGAGTTCGGCGAGCACGGCCCCCGCGAAGACCTCGGCGCCCGCGGCCGCGTCGTCAAGCTGGACCGGCTCGACACCGAGGTGGCGCACCTGCCGCGGGTGAGCCCGCAGCAGCGGGCCGCCGAACTCGCGCAGCGCCGGGCCGGCTATCTGCGCCGCCTACCCGAAGGGACGATCTAGCGATGGCACGCTGGCTGATCACGGGATGCTCCACCGGCCTCGGCCGCGAAATCGCCGGTGCGGCACTGCAAGCCGGCCACCGCGTGGTGGTGACGGCACGACGGGCCGACGCCGTTCGGGGTTTTGCCGAGGAATTCGGCGAGCTGGCGCTGCCGGTCGCGCTCGACGTGACCGACCGCGACCAGATCGCCGCCGCGGTGGCCGCGGCCGACGCGGCGTTCGGCGGCATCGACGTGCTGGTGAACAACGCCGGGCACGGCTACCTGTCGGCGGTGGAAGAGGGCGAGGACGCCGAGGTGCGAAAGCTGTTCGACGTCAACTACTTCGGTGCGGTCGACATGATCAAGGCGGTGCTTCCGGGCATGCGCGCCCGCGGCTGCGGGCACATCGTCAACATCTCGTCGATGACCGGCCTGGTGGCCAACCCGCCCAACGCCTACTACTCGTCGACCAAGTTCGCGCTGGAGGCCGTCACCGAGGCGCTCGCCGCCGAGGTCCGCCCGTTGGGTATCAAGGTGACCGCGATCGAGCCGGGGGCCTTCCGCACCGATTGGGCCACCCGATCGATGAAGGAGTCCGGCACGCCGATCGCCGACTACACCGACGTCGCGGCGCGCAAGGACCTGATCAAACAGTTCGCCGACCACCTGCCCGGCGACCCGCGCAAGGTGGCCGAGGCGGTGCTGATGGTGACCGGGCTGGACGAGCCGCCGCTGCGGCTGCTGCTCGGACGCGACGTGCTCAAGGCCATGCGGGACAAGATCGCCGCGATGTCGGCGTCGATCGACGAGTGGGAGGCCGTCACCAAGGACGTGAACTTCCCGGGCGCGTAGGCCGCTGTCGCCGCTGCGGCCCGCGAGCGTCACGCCAGCGTGACGGCCGCCGGCCCAGCGTCACGCCAGCGTGACGGCCACGGCCGCGCGTCACGCCAGCGTGACGGGCGCCGGCCCAACCGCGAGCGTCAGGGCAGCCGCCAGTCGATCTCGTCGGCGCCCATCTCGGCCAGCAGCTTGTTGGCCCGGCTGAACGGCCGTGACCCGAAGAACCCCCGCGACGCCGACAGCGGAGACGGGTGCGGCGACTCGATGGCCACGCAATTACCTTGGGCCAGAATCGGTTTCAGGGTCGAGGCGTCACGGCCCCACAGGATGGCCACCAGGGGCTGCTGGCGCGCCGTCAGCGCCCGGATGGCGCACTCGGTCACCGGCTCCCAGCCCTTGCCCCGGTGCGACGCCGGGTTGCTGGGGCGCACGGTGAGCACCCTGTTCAGCAGCAGCACGCCGCGCTGCGCCCAGGGCGTCAGGTCGCCGCACGAGGGCGGCGGGTGGCCCAGGTCCGCGGTGTACTCCTGGAAGATGTTGGCCAGGCTGCGCGGCAGCGGCGACACGTCGGGTGCCACCGAAAAGCTCAGCCCCACAGCGTGTCCCGGCGTCGGATAGGGATCCTGCCCGACGATGAGCACCTTGACCTCGTCGAAGGGATAGGTGAACGCGCGCAACACGTTTGGGCCGGCCGGCAGGTACCGGCGCCCGGCCGCGATCTCGGCCCGCAGAAACTGCCCCATCCGGGCGACCTGCTCGGCCACCGGCTGCAACGCACGCGCCCAGCCGGGCTCGACGAGTTCACTCAGCGGGCGCGCCGTCATCGCCGGCCCCCGCCGGCCGCGGGATCGGTCACTTTGAGATCACCGGGCCACCCTAGTACGACTGCCAGCCGGCGGGGCCGCTCCACTCCCGCTCGTCGACCAGCACCCGGGCCGGGCCGTCGAGAACCCGCCCGATGATGCGCCAGCCGGCCGGCGCGGGCCCGGGGAAACAGGCCACCAGGGCGTGGTCCTCACCGCCGGTCAGCACCCACGGCCAGGCGTCGACGCCCACCGCGGCCGCCGCGGCCGCCACCGCGTCACGGTCGGCGGCCAGCGCCGCGGTGGACACGTCCATGCCCACCCCGGACGCCTCGGCGACGTGCCGCAGGTCGGCGATCAGGCCGTCGGAGACGTCGATCATCGCCTGCGCTCCCCCGGCCGCGGCCACCGCACCCTGGCCGTAGGGCGGCTGCGGCACCGCATGCCGGCGGCGCAGCTCGTCGAACCCGCCAATCTGATTGCGCCACAGGTCAAATCCCGCCGCGGATCGGCCCAGGTCGCCGGCCACGGCGATCAGCGCGCCGGGTTCGGCGCCGGCGCGGCACACCGGGGAGCGCCCGTCCAGCTCGCCGAGCGCGGTGACCGAGATGACCCACTGCGGGCAGCTGACCAGATCGCCGCCGGCGATGCCGGCCCCCACCCGCTGCGCCTCGTCCCACATGCCGTCCACTAGCGCGTCCACCTGCGCCGCCGCGGTCTGGCCGGGAGCGCCGAAGCCCACCACGAACGCCGTGGGCCGCGCGCCCATCGCCTCGATGTCCGCGGCGTTCTGCGCGATCGCCTTGCGGCCGATGTCGTGCGGCGTCGACCAGTCGAGCCGGAAATGCCGGTCCTGCACCAGCATGTCGGTCGACACCACCACGCGGCCGTCGCCGGTCGTCACCAGCGCGGCGTCGTCGCCGGGCCCGAGGGTCACCGCGGCCGGCTGCCGGCGCCCGGCCACCAGCCGGTCGATGACGCCGAATTCGCCGAGTTGCCGCAGCGTCGATTCGTCCCGCACGCCACCACCATAGGGCTGTCGCCCGGGCGGGCCGACCGCCAATACTGGGAAGCCGGGTAACAGTGGCCCGACAGACAAGGAGGTGCGCGGGCGGTGGCAACCGAATCGGAGGCCGACGGCGGGCCCCCGCGGGCGGTGATCATGGTCGCGGTCGCGCTGGCGGTGACGACGATCGGGGTGATCCTGGCGATCGCGGCGACCCGCGAGGCGCCGCCGCAACCCGTTGCCGTAGCGGCCTTTCCGGCGCCGCACGCCGGGGACGCCGCCTGCCGCGCATTGCTGGACGCGCTGCCGCAGCGGCTCGGCGACTATCAGCGCGCCCCGCTCGAGCAGCCGGCCCCGGCCGGCGCCGCGGCCTGGCGGACCGGGCCGGACAGCGAGCCGGTGGTGCTGCGCTGCGGCCTGGACCGCCCGGCCGAGTTCGTCGCCGGATCCCCCATCCAGGTCGTCGACCGGGTGCAGTGGTTCGCGGTGCGTCCCGACCCGCAATCCGCCGGGGACGCCGGCAGATCCACCTGGTACACGGTGGACCGCCCGGTGTATGTGGCGCTCACGCTGCCGTCGGGCTCGGGCCCGGCGCCCATCCAGCGGCTCTCCGACGTGATCGAGCAGCGCATCGCGGCGGCGCCGGTCAACCCCGGACCGCCCGCCGGCTAGCGCAGCCCGACGCCGCGGGTCAGGGCCGTCTCCACCATGGTGGCCAGCAGACTCGGGTAGTCCACGCCGCTGGCCGCCCACATCCGCGGGTACATCGAGATGGTGGTGAAGCCCGGCATCGTGTTGATCTCGTTGAGCACCGGCCCGGTCTCGGTGAGGAAGAAGTCCACCCGGGCCAGCCCTTGGCAGTCAACGGCCTTGAATGCGCGGATCGCCAATTCGCGCACCGCGTCGGCGATTTCGTCGTCGACCTTGGCGGGCACGTCCAATTCGGCTGTGTCGTCGAGGTATTTGGTTGCGAAGTCGTAGAACGAGTCCTCACGCCCGCGCACCCCGGCCACCCGGATCTCACCGACCGTGCTGGCTTGCACTGTGCCGTCGGGCATTTCGAGCACCCCGCACTCCAGCTCCCGGCCGGCGATGGCCGCCTCGACGATGACCTTGGGATCGTGGTCGCGGGCGGCGGCCACGGCGGCGTCCAGCTCGTCCCAGCTCGAGACCCGGCTGACGCCGATCGAGGAGCCGCCCCGGGCGGGTTTGACGAACACCGGCAAGCCCAGCCGCTCGCGGTCCTGCAGCGACAGCGTGGACTGCGACGGACGCAGCACCGCGTAGTCGCCGATCGGCAATCCCTCGGCGGCGAACAGCTTCTTGGTGAATTCCTTGTCCATGCCCGCGGCGCTGGCGAACACGCCGGCCCCCACGTAGGGCACCCCGGCGAGTTCGAGCAGCCCCTGGATCGTGCCGTCCTCCCCGTACGGGCCGTGCAGCACCGGGAACACCACGTCGACGGAGGCCAACACCTCACTGGCGCCGGGGGGAAGGGAAACCAGTTGGCCGCTGCGCCCCGGATCCGCCGGCAGCGCCAGCTCGGTCCCCGACGCGGACGTCACCTCGGGCAGTTGCCGGTCGCTGATCGCCAGCGCGGCCGGGTCGCCGTCGGTGAGCACCCACGAGCCTTGCGGGGTGATGCCGATCGCGACGACCTCGAACCGCCGCGGGTCGAGGTTGCGCAGGATGCTGCCGGCCGAGACGCACGAGATGGCGTGCTCGTTGCTGCGCCCGCCGAAGACGACGGCGACGCGGACCCGCTGGCTGGCATTCACAATCTGAACAGGCTACCGGGTGGCGGCCAGGTCATTCGGGCTTGGTGCGCCGGCCCAGCAACAGCGCCATCGCTTCGTCGACGGACAGCCCCTTGTGACAGACCCGGTGCACCGCGTCGGTGAGCGGCATTTCCACGTCGTAGCTGGCGGCCAGCGCCAGCACCGACTGGCAGGACGTCACGCCCTCGACGACGTGCCCGTCGCCGCCGTCGGGGGTACCGGCGAGCACCGAACCGATGGTTGCCCCGCGGCCGAGCCGCTCGCCCAGCGAACGGTTGCGGGAGTGCGGCGAGCTGCAGGTGGCGACCAAGTCGCCCACCCCGGCCAGCCCGGCCAGCGTCGCGCCCTTGGCGCCGAGCGCGATGCCCAGCCGCATGATCTCGGCCAGCCCCCGGGTGATGATGGCCGCCGCGGTGTTCTCGCCGAGGCCCACGCCGGCGGCCATCCCGCAGGCCAGCGCGATCACGTTCTTGCACGCCCCGCCGATCTCGGTGCCGACCACATCGCTGTTGGTGTAGGGCCGGAAGTATCCGCTGTTGAGCATGCGCTGCAGGGCGACGGCGCGGCCGGAGTCGCTGCACGCCACCACCGTCGCGGCGGGCTGGCACGCGGCGATCTCGCTGGCCAGGTTCGGTCCCGAGATCACCGCGACCTGAGCCGGGTCGACACCGGTCACCGAGACGATGACCTGGCTCATCCGCATCAGGGTGCCCAACTCGATGCCCTTGGCCAGGCTGACCAGGGTCGCCCCGTCCCGCAGCAGCGGCGCCCAGCGCTCGAGGTTGGCGCGCATCGCCTGCGCCGGCACGCCCAGCAGCACCGTCGTCGCGTCCCGCAGCGCCTCGCCGGCGTCCGCGGTGGCGTGGATGCCCGGCGGCAACGACGTCCCGGGCAGGTAGTCGGGGTTGGATCGGGTCGCGTTGATCCGTTCGGCGAGCTCGGGCCTGCGGGCCCACAGCGTGACCTCTGTTCCGGGGCCGCCGGCGTCGACGAGCACCTTGGCCAGCGCGGTGCCCCACGCCCCGGCGCCCATGACCGTGACGGCGCCGGCCGCACCGGCCTTCGGACCGCCCCCTGGGCCGGCCATGTACCACCCCCTTGTCCGTGGTCGATGTAGCTCACGCGGCACTTGCAGCCGCTACACCCTAGATCAGCGGCCGACCGGGCGTCACGCAAGCCGGCTGCGCGCCGGCGCTGGCAGGATGACATCTCATGAGCGGCACACGAGCCGACGGCGGGCACGACGGTGCGGGCGATGTCGCCCTGATCATTGCGGTCAAAAGGCTGGCCGCGGCCAAGACCAGGCTGGCCCCGGTGTTCTCGGCGCGCACCCGCGAAAGCGTGGTGCTGGCCATGTTGACCGACACCCTGACCGCCGCCACACGGGTCCGGTCGCTGGGTTCGATCACCGTGATCACGCCCGACGAGGCCGCCGCGGCGGCGGCCGCCGGGCTGGGTGCCGACGTGCTGGCCGACCCGACCCCGGAGGGGCATCCGGATCCGCTCAACAACGCCATCGCCACCGCGGAGCGCGCGGTGAGCGGTTCCTTTACCAATATCGTTGCGCTGCAAGGGGATCTGCCGGCGCTGCAGTCCCAGGAGCTGGCCGAGGCGGTGGCCGCCGCGCGTGCGCACCGGCGCAGCTTCGTCGCCGACCGGCTGGCCACCGGCACCGCGGCGCTGTTCGCGTTCGGCACCCGGCTCGATCCCCGGTTCGGCTCCGATTCGTCGGCGCGGCACCGCAGTTCGGGCGCGATCGAGCTGACCGGCGCCTGGCCCGGCCTGCGCTGTGACGTCGACACCCCCACCGATCTGGCCGCCGCCCGCCGCCTCGGGGTGGGGGCCGCGACGGCCCGGGCCATCGCCGCGCATTGATTTTCGCTCACCGCGGCCGAATCTGTCCGGCCGGTGAACGGCGGCCCAACGGCGAATGGATGTCCCGCGGGCGCTAGCAGCAGCCGCGCGTGATGCGCCATGATCGCAATGTGACTGAAATCGACGCTGAGACTCGACCCGACGAGAACCTGTGGCATTCGGGCGACTCGGCCGTGGGGGCGCCACCCGCGGCGACCCCGGCCGCGATGACCGACCTGCCGGAGGACCGTTATCTCAACCGGGAACTGAGCTGGCTGGATTTCAACGCCCGGGTGCTGGCGCTGGCCGACGACAACTCGCTGCCGCTGCTGGAACGGGCCAAGTTCCTGGCCATCTTCGCCTCCAACCTCGACGAGTTCTACATGGTGCGGGTCGCCGGGCTGAAGCGGCGCGACGAGATGGGCTTGTCGGTGCGCTCGGCCGACGGGTTGACGCCGCGCAAACAACTCGCCCTGATCGGCGAGCACACCCAGCGGATCGCGACCCGGCACGCGCGGGTGTTCCTCGACTCGGTGCGCCCGGCGCTGGCCGAGGAGGGCATTCACATCGTCACGTGGGCCGATCTCGATCAGGCCGAGCGCGACGAATTGTCCACCTATTTCACCGAACAGGTCTTTCCCGTCCTGACGCCCCTGGCCGTCGATCCCGCGCACCCGTTCCCCTTCGTCAGCGGGCTGAGCCTGAACCTGGCGGTGATGGTGCGCCAGACCGAGGACGGCGGCCAGCACTTCGCCCGCGTCAAGGTGCCCAACAACGTCGATCGCTTCGTCGAACTCGCGGCGCCGAGAGCGGGCGCCGAGGGCGAAAACCGCGGCGTCGTCCGGTTTCTGCCGATGGAGGAACTGATCGCGGCGTTCCTGCCGCTGCTGTTCCCGGGCATGGAGATCGTCGAACACCACGCGTTCCGCATCACCCGCAACGCCGACATGGAGGTCGAGGAGGACCGCGACGAAGATCTGCTGCAGGCGCTGGAACGGGAGTTGGCGCGGCGGCGCTTCGGCCCGCCGGTGCGGCTCGAGATCGCCGACGACATGACCGAGGGCATGCTGGAACTGCTGCTGCGCGAACTCGACGTGCATCCCGGCGACGTCATCGAAGTGCCCGGCCTGCTCGACCTTTCGTCGCTGTGGCAGATCTACGATTTGGATCGCCCCGCGCTCAAGGATCCGGCGTTCGTCCCGGACACCCACCCCGCCTTCGCCGACCGCGAATCCCCCAAGAGCATCTTCGCGACGCTGCGCGAGGGCGACGTGCTGGTGCACCACCCCTACGACTCGTTCTCCACCAGCGTGCAACGCTTCATCCAGCAGGCCGCCGCCGACCCCAACGTGCTGGCGATCAAGCAGACGCTGTACCGCACCTCCGGTGATTCGCCGATCGTTCGGGCGCTGATCGAAGCGGCCGAGGCCGGCAAGCAGGCGGTGGCACTGGTCGAGATCAAGGCGCGCTTCGACGAGCAGGCCAACATCCGCTGGGCGCGCGCCCTCGAACAAGCGGGCGTGCACGTGGTTTACGGGCTCGTCGGCCTCAAGACGCATTGCAAGACATGCCTGGTGGTGCGCCGCGAAGGTTCGGCGATCCGCCGGTACTGCCACATCGGAACCGGCAACTACAACAGCAAGACCGCCCGCCTGTACGAGGATGTCGGTCTGCTGACGGCGGCGCCGGACATCGGCGCCGACCTCACCGATTTGTTCAATTCACTTACCGGCTATTCGCGTAAGGTCTCCTACCGCAATCTGTTGGTGGCGCCGCACGGAATTCGCACCGGCATCATCGAACGCGTCGAACGCGAGATCGCCGCGCACCGCGAACGCGGGCAGGGCCGAATTCGGTTGAAGATGAACGCGTTGGTGGACGAGCAGGTGATCGACTCCCTGTACCGGGCGTCGCAGGCGGGGGTGCGGGTCGAGGTCGTGGTGCGCGGCATCTGCGCGCTGCGCCCGGGCGTGCAGGGTTACTCCGAAAACATCTTCGTGCGCTCGATTCTGGGACGTTTCCTGGAGCACTCGCGGATCATCCACTTCCGCAACATCAACGAATTCTGGATCGGCAGCGCCGATATGATGCACCGCAATCTCGATCGCCGCGTCGAAGTGCTGGCGCAGGTCAAGGATCCCAAGCTCACCGCGCAGCTGGACGAGTTGTTCGAATCCGCGCTGGATCCGTCCACCCGGTGCTGGGAATTGGGACCCGACGGGCAGTGGACCCCGTCGCCGCAAGAGGGCCATACCGTGCGTGATCACCAAGTATCGTTGATGGAGCGGCATCGCAGTCCCTAGCCCTGCGGGTGAGTTCGGAGTTGTTTTTCCGGCCGCAGCGTGATCCAGCGTGCGACTTGACCGAATTGACCTGCAGGAGTTGAGGTGCCGACCCAGAATTCGTCGACTGCTCGACGCGCCGGAACCCGGGTGGTCTATGCCGCCGGCGCGGTGCTGTGGCGACCCGGCGACGCCGAGCCGGACGGCGGTGACGTCGAGGTCGCGATCATCCATCGCCCGCGCTATGACGACTGGTCACTGCCCAAGGGCAAGGTGGACCCCGGCGAGACGGCGCCGGTGGCGGCGGTGCGCGAAGTGCGTGAGGAGACGGGCCAGTGCGCCGTGCTCGGCAGAAGGCTCGACACGGTGCGCTATCCGATCGAGCAGGGCGTCAAGAAGGTCTACTACTGGTCGGCGCGCGCCACCGGCGGCGAATTCGTACCCGGCGACGAGGTCGACCAGTTGCTCTGGTTGCCGGTGACCGAGGCGATGCAGCGGCTCAATTACACACAAGACCGAAAAGTGTTGCGGCACTTCAGCAAAAAGCCCGCGGACACGCACACCGTGCTGGTGGTGCGGCACGGCACGGCCGGGCGCAAATCTCGTTTCTCCGGCGACGACGCCAAGCGGCCGCTGGACAAGCGGGGCCGGGCGCAGGCCGAGGCGCTGGTCCCGCAGCTGCTGGCGTTCGGTGCCTCGCAGGTGCACGCGGCCGACCGGGTCCGCTGCCACCAGACCGTGCAACCGCTGGCCGAGGAGCTCGACGTGCCGGTGCACAACGAGACCACGCTCACCGAGGAGGCGTACGCCAAGAACCCCAAGCGCGCTCGGCACCGGATGCTCGAGATCGCCGGGGAGCCAGGCACACCGGTTGTCTGCACGCAGGGCAAGGTGATTCCGGACCTGATCGCGTGGTGGTGTGATCGCGACGGGGTGCGGCCCGACAAGTCGCGCAATCACAAGGGCAGCACCTGGGTGCTGTCGTTGTCGGCCGGCCGGCTGGTGGCCGCCGATCACATCGGCGGCGCGCTGGCCGCCAACGTGCGCGCCTGAGTTCGCGGCGGCGTGCCCGCTCGCTAGCACACGAATACCCTCCGGGCGGCACCGCTGCCGGCCGAAGGGTATTCGTGTCTAGGACGTGCTCTGCCTACTTGCGGCCGCGACGCGCGGTCGTCTTCTTGGCCGCGGCCTTGCGAGCCGGAGCCTTGCTGGCGGCCTTCTTGGCCGGAGCCTTGGTCGCGGCCTTCTTGGCCGGAGCCTTCTTCGCCGCAACCTTCTTGGCCGGAGCCTTGGTCGCGGCCTTGCGCACCGGAGCCTTGGTCGCGGCCTTGCGGGCCGGAGCCTTCTTGACCGCAGCCTTCTTCGCCGGGGCCTTCTTGGCGGCGGCCTTCTTGGCCGGAGCCTTCTTCGCCGCAGCCTTCTTGGCGGGCGCCTTCTTGGCGGCGGTCTTCTTGGCCGCGCCGCCGACCACGCCGCGCTTGACGGCCGGGCCCTCGGACGGGAGACGCTGTGCCCCAGAGACAACCGCTTTGAATTGAGCGCCGGGGCGGAACGCCGGGACGGACGTCGGCTTCACCTTCACCGTCTCACCGGTACGCGGGTTGCGGGCCACCCGTGCGGCGCGCCGCCGCTGTTCGAATACACCGAACCCGGTGATCGTGACGCTGTCGCCCTTGTGTACCGCACGCACAATGGTGTCGACGACATTCTCGACCGCTGCGGTCGCCTGCCGACGGTCCGTGTTCAATTTCTGTGTGAGCACATCAATGAGCTCTGCCTTGTTCATCAATCCCTCCGACACTAGTGGTCCTCGATTTGAACCGACTAGTGGACACGGTAAACCCTCACCCAGCAAATTTCCAAGAGCCACGCGCAATTTCACGGCGGGGCGGGCGGCGTTTTCGCAATCCGGTTGCCGCCCTTGACCGGTGGAGGGCGTCGCAAATCGGGCCGGTTTAGTTAGCCCATCGAGCAGAAATTCGGCCCGGCTCAGCGGTTCACGCGACGGGCGAAGTGCGCGGTTTCCAATCGGGATACGCCGCTTCGTAGGATTCGATTCTGTCGAGTTTCCGCAGCGTAAGGGCTATATCGTCGAGCCCTTCGAGTAGTCGCCACGCGGTGTGGTCGTCAATCTTGAACGGCAGCACCGTCGTTCCCGCGGTGATATTTCGATCTTGAAGATTGGCAGTGATTTCCAAGCCGGGGCTCTGCTCGATGAGCTTCCAGAGCAGCTCCACCCCGTCCTGGGAAACTTCGGCCGCCAGCAGACCCGCCTTGCCGGCGTTGCCCCGGAAAATGTCGCCGAATCGAGACGAGATGACCACCCGGAACCCGTAGTCCATCAGTGCCCACACGGCGTGCTCGCGCGACGACCCCGTCCCGAAATCCGGTCCGGCGACTAGGACTGAGCCACGGTCAAAGGGGCTGAGGTTGAGCACGAATGACGGATCCGACCGCCAGCTGGCGAACAAGCCGTCCTCGAAACCGGTTCGGGTTACGCGCTTCAAATACACCGCCGGAATGATCTGGTCGGTGTCGACATTGGAGCGCCGCAGCGGCACACCGATGCCGGTGTGGGTGTGAAATGCTTCCATGCTCATCCCTTCACGGTCGAATACGTCAGTCCAAATCGGCCGGAGCGGACAATGTGCCGCGCACCGCCGTGGCCGCGGCGACGGCCGGAGACACCAAATGCGTGCGGCCGCCTTTGCCCTGGCGCCCTTCGAAGTTGCGGTTCGAGGTCGCCGCGCACCGCTCCCCCGGCGCCAGCTGATCGGGATTCATTCCCAAACACATCGAGCAGCCCGCCTGCCGCCATTCGGCGCCCGCGGCGGTGAAAACCTCGCCCAGCCCTTCGGCTTCGGCCTGCGCGCGCACCCGCATCGAGCCGGGCACCACGAGCATCCGCACCCCCGGCGCGACCTTGCGGCCGCGCAGCACGTCGGCGACGACCCGCAGATCCTCGATACGACCGTTGGTACAAGAGCCGACGAACACCGCGTCGACCGCGATGTCGCGCATCGGCGTGCCCGGTCGAAGGTCCATGTATGCCAACGCTATCTCGGCGGCCTGACGCTCGGCATCATCGGTCATCAGTTCGGGATCCGGTACCGCGGCGGCCAACGGCACGCCCTGACCCGGGTTCGTGCCCCACGTCACGAACGGGCTCAGCGACGCGGCATCCAGATAGACCTCGGTGTCGAACACCGCGCCGGGATCGGTGCGCAGCTGCTGCCAATAGCGCATGGCCGCATCCCATTGCGCGCCCTTGGGGGCGTGCGGGCGGTCCCGCAGGAACTCGTAGGTGGTGTCGTCGGGAGCGATCATCCCCGCCCGGGCACCGGCCTCGATGCTCATGTTGCACACGGTCATCCGGCCTTCCATCGACAGCGATTCGATGGCGCTGCCGCGGTATTCGATGACGTGCCCCTGCCCGCCGCCGGTGCCGATCTTGGCGATCAGCGCCAGAATGATGTCCTTGGCCGTCACGCCGGCCGGCAACTCGCCGTCGACGTTGACCGCCATCGTCTTGAACGGCCGCAGCGGCAACGTCTGGGTGGCCAGCACGTGCTCGACCTCCGAGGTGCCAATTCCCATAGCCAGTGCGCCGAATGCGCCGTGCGTCGAGGTGTGACTATCCCCACACACCACCGTCATTCCCGGTTGGGTCAGGCCCAGCTGCGGCCCGACGACATGCACGATGCCCTGCTCCGCGTCGCCCATCGGGTACAGCCGGACGCCGAATTCGGCACAATTTCGGCGCAATGTCTCGACCTGGGTGCGCGACACCGGGTCGGCGATCGGCTTGTCGATGTCGACGGTGGGCACGTTGTGGTCCTCGGTGGCCAGCGTCAGATCGGGCCGCCGCACCGGCCGGCCGGCCAGCCGCAGGCCGTCGAACGCCTGCGGGCTGGTGACCTCGTGCACCAGGTGCAGATCGATGTAGATCAGGTCCGGCTCGTTGGCCCCGCCGGACACCACAACGTGGTCGTTCCAGACTTTTTCGGCCAGCGTGCGCGGCGTGGCCGTCGTCCCCGCGTCGATTCCCATCTCGAACTCGCCTCAATTCGCTTTGTCCGCGGCTCGCCGATCCGTCGGGCTGGTGATCTCATAATGCGAGACGCTAGTATCTCCTTGTGAGACAGCATAGCGGCATCGGCGTCCTGGACAAAGCGGTGGGTGTGCTGCACACCGTCGCCCAATCACCCTGTGGGTTGGCCGAACTGTGCGAGCGGACCGAGCTGCCCCGGGCCACCGCCTACCGGTTGGCGGCCGCGCTCGAGGTGCATCGCCTGCTGGCGCGCGGCGACGACGGGCGCTGGCGGCTCGGCCCGGCGGTCACCGAACTGGCGGCACACGTCAACGATCCGCTGCTGGCCGCCGGCAGCGCGGTGCTGCCGCTGTTGCGCGAGACCACCGGAGAGAGCGTGCAGCTGTACCGGCGCGAGGGCACCGACCGGGTGTGTGTGGCCGCACTGGAACCCGCTGCGGGCCTTAGGGATACGGTTCCGGTCGGGGCGCGGCTGCCGATGACCGCGGGGTCGGGCGCCAAGGTGTTGCTCGCCCACAGCGACGCCGCCACCCAGAAGGCGGTGCTGGCGAACGCGAAATTCACCGAGCGCACGCTGGCCGAGGTGCGGCGGCGCGGCTGGGCGCAAAGCGTGGCCGAACGCGAGCCGGGGGTGGCCAGCGTGTCGGCGCCGGTGCGCGACAGCCGCGGTGCTGTCATCGCGGCCATCTCGGTGTCGGGCCCCATCGACCGGATCGGCCGGCGCCCCGGGGCGCGCTGGGCCGCCGATCTGGTGTCCGCCGCCGAAGCGCTCACCCGCCGCCTCTAGTTCTTTCTCGCGAGCAGACACAAAAGTCCCCTTTTCGGACGACTTTCGCGTGCTTTTGCGTCTGCTCGCGAGGGGACACAGCGGACCTGACAGACTGACCGGCATGGGAACCAATCAGCGCGCGAGCATCGTCATGTCCGACGATGAGATCGCCGACTTCGTCGTCAAGAGCCGCACCGGCACGCTGGCCACCATCGGCCGGGACGGGCAGCCTCATCTGACCGCCATGTGGTACGCCGTCGTCGACGGCGAGATCTGGCTGGAGACCAAGGCCAAGTCGCAGAAGGCCATCAACCTCAAGCGCGACCCGCGGGTGAGCTTCCTCATCGAGGACGGCGACACCTACGACACCCTGCGCGGCGTGTCGTTCGAAGGGGTGGCGGAACTCGTCGACGATCCCGACGTCGCCCACCGGGTGGGGGTCAGCGTCTTCGAGCGCTACACCGGTCCCTACACCGACGAGATGAAGCCGTTCGTTGAGCAGATGATGAACAAGCGGGTGTGTGTTCGCATCGTGGCCCGCCGGGCGCGTTCCTGGGATCACCGCAAACTCGGCTTGCCACCCATGCCGGTGGGTGGATCGACGGCGCCGGCGGTGCTGGGCACCGACCGGTGACCGCGGTCTTGGTTTTGTAGCCCCGATGGGATTCGAACCCACGCTACCGCCGTGAGAGGGCGGCGTCCTAGGCCGCTAGACGACGGGGCCAGACACGATCCACAGACGATCCGAGGTGTCAGCATAGCTCACCCCGCTAAGCCCACCTAATCGCTTGGAACGGCGGGGTTTTGCTGGGGTACCAGGACTCGAACCTAGAACGGCTGAACCAGAATCAGCTGTGTTGCCAATTACACCATACCCCATTGGCTGCCTAAAACAGCTGGTCAGCGTCGATCTCAGGCTTTTGTTAGCGCTTCGGGGACCGCCGCCGCCAGTCGTTCTTCGGCCTTTGTGAACCGCAGTGCAGACTACCAAAGACTCGCCGGGGCCATCCGCACGTGTGGTGCTCGTCGCTCAGGCGCTGTGCTGACCGGCCCGCTCCCGCGCCGCGCGCAACCTCCGCAAGCTGCGGTCGCGGCCCAGCAGCTGCAGCGATTCGAACAGCGGCGGGCTGATCGTCGTCCCGGTGGCGCCCACCCGGATCGGCCCGAACGCCTTGCGCGGTTTGAGGCCCAGGCCGTCGATGAGCGCGGTCTTCAGCGCGGCCTCGATCTGCGGCGCCGCCCAGTCCGTCACGGCGTCCAGCGCGGGCAGCGCCGCGTCCAGCACCGCGGCGCCGTCGGGCCCCAGCTCCTTGGCGGCGGCCTTCGGGTCGATCGCGTACTCGTCGTCGTTGAGGAACTTCAACAGGTCCCACGCGTCGCCGAGCACCACGATGCGGGTCTGCACCAACTCGGCGGCGGTGGCGAACGCCGCGTCGTCGAGCGCGAGGCGATGCCCGTGGACGTCGAGGTAGTCGCGCAGCCTGGCGGCGAAGTCCGCGGCGGTCAGCATCCGGATGTGCTCGGCGTTGAGCGCGTCGGCCTTCTTCTGGTCGAAGCGGGCCGGATTGGAGTTGACGTCGACGACGTCGAAGGCGGCCACCATCTCGTCCAGGCTGAACACGTCGCGGTCGTCGGCGATGGCCCAGCCCAGCAGCGCAAGGTAATTGAGCAGCCCTTCGGGGATGAAGCCGCGGTCGCGGTGGGCGAACAGGTTGGACTGTGGGTCGCGCTTGGAGAGCTTTTTGGTGCCCTCCCCCAATACCGTTGGCAGGTGGGCGAACTGCGGGATGCGCTCGGCCACTCCGATCCGGATCAGCGCCTGATACAGCGCGAGCTGACGCGGTGTCGAGGGCAGCAGGTCCTCGCCGCGCAGCACGTGGGTGATCTTCATCAGCGCGTCGTCGCACGGGTTGACCAACGTGTACAAGGGATCCCCGTTGGCGCGGGTCAACGCGAAGTCGGGCACGGAGCCGGCGGCGAAGACGGTGCTGCCGCGGACCAGGTCGTCCCAGCCGAGATCTTCGTCGGGCATCCGCAGCCGCACCACCGGTTGGCGGCCCTCCGCCAGGAAGGCGGCGCGCTGCGAATCGGTGAGGTGGCGATCGAAGTTGTCGTAGCCCAGCTTGGGATTACGGCCGGCGGCGATGTGCCGCGCCTCGACCTCCTCCGGGGTGGAGAAGGCGTAATACGCCTCGCCCGCCTCGACCAGTTTGGCCACCACGTCGCGGTAGATCTCGCCGCGCTGTGACTGCCGGTAGGGGCCGTACGGGCCGCCCACCTCCGGCCCCTCGTCCCAGTCCAGGCCGAGCCAGCGCAGCGCGTCCAGCAGCGCCAAGTAGCTTTCCTCGCTGTCGCGCGCCGCGTCGGTGTCCTCGATGCGAAACACGAAGGTGCCGCCGGTGTGTCGGGCGTATGCCCAGTTGAACAGCGCCGTGCGGACCATGCCGACGTGCGGGGTGCCGGTGGGCGACGGGCAGAATCGGACCCGGACGTTTGCGGGTGCAGTCACGATTTTCCTTTGCGGACCACGGGATTGGTCAGGGTACCGATGCCCTCGATGGTGATGGAGACGGTGTCGCCGTCCTCGATGGGACCCACGCCCGCCGGTGTTCCGGTGAGGATGAGATCACCGGGCAGCAGGGTCATCACGGCCGAGATCCATTCGACGATGGAGCCGATGTCGTGGATCAGCAGCGACGTGCGGCTGCGTTGTTTGACCTCGCCGTTGACCTCGGTGCGCAATTCCAGGTCGCCCGGGTCCAGCGGATTGAGGTCAGTGACGATCCACGGCCCGACCGGGCAGAAGGTGTCATGGCCCTTGGCCCGCGTCCACTGACCATCGGATCGTTGTTGGTCGCGCGCCGACACGTCGTTGCCGATGGTGTAGCCGAGGATGTTCTCGGCGGCCTGGGCGGCCGAGACGTCCTTGCAGGGCCGGCCGATCACCACCGCCAGCTCGCCCTCGAAGTGCACGGGTGATGCGTTGGCCGGCAACCGAATCGGCACGTTCGGTCCGATGATGGCGGTGTTGGGTTTGAGGAAGATCACCGGGTCGGCCGGCACGGGGCCGGTCGCCTCGCCCATCTCGGCGATGTGGTCGGCGTAGTTCTTGCCGACGCACACCACCTTGCTGGCCAGTATCGGGGCGAGCAGCCGGACGTCGGCGAGCGGCCACGACCGGCCGGTGAAGTTGGGGGTGCCGAATGGATGCTCGGCGATTTCGCGGGCGATCATCTCGGCGGGGTTGTCGAGTTCGCCCTCGATACTGACGAAGGCGACACCGTCGGGGCTGGCGATTCGACCAAGGCGCATTTGGCTCAGCCTAGTGAGGGCCGCGAGCGCGGCGTAGCCGGGCGTGGCGGGCCGTCACCATCGAGCCCCGTGACGGCCGCGAGCGCGGCGTAGCCGGGCGTGGCGGGCCGTCGACCCCAAGCACCGATGACCGGCAACGGCACACGTCCTACCCCTAAATATCCCGGCGGTATGCAAGCATGGGGAATGCAGACCGACCCCGTCGCCACGCCCGACGTCGGCGCCGGCACCCGCTGGTCGATCATGGTCGTTTCGCTGCTGGCGACGGCGAGTTCCTTTCTGTTCATCAACGGCGTCGCATTCTTGATCCCGTCGCTGCAAGGCGCGCGCGGGATTCGGCTCGACGAAGCCGGTCTGCTGGCCTCGATGCCCAGCTGGGGAATGGTGGTCACGCTCGTGGCGTGGGGCTACGTGCTGGACCGGGTCGGCGAGCGGGTGGTGATGACCACCGGCTCGGCGCTGACCGCACTGGCCGCCTACGCCGCGTCGTCGGCACACTCCATGGTACTGATCGCGGTGTACCTGTTTCTCGGCGGCATGGCGGCGGCCAGCTGCAACACGGCCGGCGGCCGACTGGTGTCGGCCTGGTTCCCCCCGCACC
Organism: Mycobacterium sp. MAC_080597_8934; assembly: GCF_000523975.1. Lineage (NCBI taxonomy): Bacteria > Bacillati > Actinomycetota > Actinomycetes > Mycobacteriales > Mycobacteriaceae > Mycobacterium > Mycobacterium sp. MAC_080597_8934. The sequence continues at coordinate 46,034 of NZ_JAOS01000022.1, forward strand.
AGCGCGGGCTGGCGATGGGCATCCGCCAAACCGCGCAACCGTTGGGAATCGCGTTGGGCGCCATGGTCATTCCCGAGCTGGCCGAACACGGTCCGCAGGCGGGACTGCGCTTCACCGCGCTGGCATGCGTGTTCGGCGCGGTCGCCAGCGTGATCGGTATCGTCGACCCGCCGCGCAAGCCCCGCGCCAGCGCCAGCGATCAGGAACTCGCCAGCCCGTATCGAGGGTCGTTGACGCTGTGGCGAATTCACGCGGTGGCGGGCCTGATGATGATGCCGCAGACGGTGACGGTGACGTTCATGCTGGTGTGGTTGATCCGGAACCTGCACTGGTCCGTCGCGGCCGCCGGCGCATTGGTGACGCTCTCCCAGCTGCTCGGTGCGCTCGGCCGGGTCGCGGTGGGTCGCTGGTCGGACCGGCTCGGCTCGCGGATGCGGCCCGTCCGCTACATCGCGGCCGCGGCGGTGCTGGTTCTGCTGCTGTTGGCCTGGGCCGACTACCTCAATTCGCGGTGGCAGGCCGGCCTGATGGTGGCCATCTCGGTGATCGCGGTGCTCGACAACGGGCTGGAGGCCACCGCGATCACCGAATTCGCCGGGCCGTATTGGAGTGGACGCGCCCTGGGCATCCAGAACACCACCCAGCGGATGATGGCGGCCGCCGGTCCGCCGTTGTTCGGCGCGTTGATTTCGGCCGCGAAATATCCACCGGCATGGCTGTTGTGCGCGTTGTTCCCCTTGGCGGCGATGCCGCTGGTGCCGACGCGGCTGCTGCCGCCCGGCTTGGAAACTAGAGCGCGGCGGCAATCCGTTCGCCGACTTCGGTGGTGGCGGGCCGTTCGTTCCCACGCGTTGCCAGATATCGTTCGACGGCCCGGTCAACCCGGGTAGCGGCGGCGTCCTCGCCGAGGTGGGCGAGCAGCAGCGCCACCGACATGATCGCGGCCGTGGGATCGGCGACGCCTTGGCCGGCGATGTCGGGCGCGCTGCCGTGCACGGGCTCGAACATCGACGGATTGGTCCGGGTGCCGTCGATATTTCCACTGGCGGCCAAGCCAATTCCGCCGCACACCGCGGCCGACAGGTCGGTGATGATGTCGCCGAACAGGTTGTCGGTGACGATCACGTCGAAGCGGCCCGGATCGGTGACCATGAAGATGGTGGCGGCGTCGATGTGCTGATATGCCACCTCGACATCGGGGTAGTCCCGGCCGACCTCGGCCACGATGCGTGACCACAACTTGCCGGCGAAGGTCAGCACGTTCGTCTTGTGCACCAGCGTCAAATGCTTGCGGCGCCGCCGGGCGCGCTCGAAGGCGTCAACGACCACCCGGCGCACCCCGAAAGCGGTGTTCTGACTGACCTCGGTCGCGACTTCGTTGGGCGTGCCGACGCGGATGGCGCCGCCGGTCCCCGTGTAGGGGCCTTCGGTGCCCTCGCGCACCACCACGAAATCGATGTCGGGGTTTCCGGCCAGTGGGCTGCTCACTCCCGGATACAGCCGGCCGGGTCGCAAGTTGATGTGATGGTCCAGCTCAAAACGCAAGCGCAGCAACAGACCTCGCTCCAGCACGCCGCTGGGCACCGACGGATCGCCGATGGCGCCGAGCAGGATCGCGTCATGCGCGCGCAACTCGTCGATCACCGAGTCCGGCAGCAGCTCACCGGTGGCGTGGTAACGCCTTGCGCCCAGGTCGTATTCGGTCTTGTCCACACCGGGCAGCACCGCGTCGAGCACCTTGAGCGCCTCGGCCGTCACCTCCGGGCCGATCCCGTCGCCGCCGATCACCGCGAGTTTCATCGGCGCCGCTCCTCCTCATCGCTACCCTCTGCATCGTCGCCGGGGCGGTTCACGAGAGATCAACCACCTCAAGCTTGTTCGCGCCGACCGCCGCGCCGATGGCCGACCGCACATCGGCCGGCACGTCTTGATCCAGCCGCAGCAGAATCGTCGCGCCTGGGCCCTCGGCGTCCTCGGACAGCTGCGCGGCTTGGATGTTCACCCCGGCCGAGCCCAACAGGGTGCCGATCTTGCCCAGCGCACCGGGCTGGTCGACATAGTTGATCACCAGGTTGATGCCGCGGGCGCGCAGGTCGAAGTTGCGGCCGTTGATCTGCACGATCTTCTCGACCAGCTGCGGCCCGGACAGCGTTCCCGCGACGTTGACGACGGTGCCGTCGTGCGACACCGCGCGGACGTCGACCACGCTGCGGTGGTTGGGGCTTTCCGAGGCGGTGCTGATCTCGGCGGTGACGCCGCGCTCTTCGGCCAGCGCCGGCGCGTTCACGAACGTCACGGGCCCCTCCACGACGGCGGAGAACAACCCCCGCAGAGCCGAAAGTTTCAGCACCTCAACGTCTTCCGACGCCAACTCGCCGCGCACCTGCACCGACAGCGACACCGGCGGGCCGTCGGACAGCGTGGCGGCCAGCAGGCCGAGCTTGCGCACCAGGTCCAGCCAGGGCGCCACCTCCTCGTTCACCGTGCCCCCGGCGACGTTGACCGCGTCGGGAACGAATTCCCCGGCCAGAGCGAGCTTTACGCTCGCGGCGACGTCGGTGCCCGCCCGATCCTGCGCCTCGGTGGTGGACGCACCCAGATGCGGCGTGACCACCACCTGCGGCAGCTCGAACAGCGGGCTGTCGGTGCACGGCTCCTTGGAGAACACGTCCAGGCCGGCCGCGCGCACGTGGCCGCTGCGCACCGCGTCGGCCAGCGCCGCCTCGTCGACCAGGCCACCGCGGGCGGCGTTGACGATGATGACGCCCGGCTTGGTCTTGGCCAGCGCGTCCTTGTCGATCAGCCCCGCCGTCTCGGGGGTCTTGGGCAGGTGCACGGAGATGAAGTCGGCGCGGGCCAGCAGCTCGTCCAACGACAACAGCTCGATACCCAGCTGCGCGGCGCGGGCCGGCGACACGTACGGGTCGTAGGCGATGAGGTGAGTGCCGAAGGCGCTGAGCCGCTGGGCAACCAGCTGCCCGATCCGGCCCAGCCCGACGACGCCGACCGTCTTGCCGAAGATCTCGGTGCCCGAGAAGGACGACCGCTTCCAGGTGTGCTCGCGCAGCGAGGCGTCGGCCGCCGGGATCTCGCGCGCGGCGGCCAGCAGCAGCGCCAGCGCGTGCTCGGCGGCGCTGTGGATGTTCGAGGTCGGCGCGTTGACCACCAGCACCCCGCGCTCGGTGGCGGCGTCCACGTCGACGTTGTCCAGGCCCACCCCGGCGCGCGCGACGATCTTCAGCTTGGGCGCGGCCGCCAGCACCTCGGCGTCGACGGTGGTGGCCGAGCGCACCAGCAGCGCGTCGGCCTCCGGCACGGCCGCCAGCAGCTTCTCCCGGTCGGGCCCGTCTACCCAGCGCACTTCGACCTGGTCACCCAGGGCCGCGACGGTTGATTCGGCGAGTTTGTCGGCAATGAGTACAACTGGCAGATTCACCCGGCCAGCCTATCGGCTGTAATTGACGGGTGGACGTCACCATCGTCGGCAGCGGACCCAACGGGCTGACCGCTGCGCTCATCTGCGCCCGGGCCGGCCTGAAAGTGCAGGTCGTGGAAGCTCAACCGACCTTCGGTGGCGGCGCGCGCACCGCGGCCGACCCCGACTCAGCGGGAGTTTTGCACGACATCTGCTCGGCGGTGCATCCGCTGGCACTGGCCTCGCCGTTCTTCGCCGAGTTCGACCTGCCCGCCCGCGGCGTGCAACTGGCGGTGCCGGAGATCTCCTACGCCAACCCGCTGCCGGGCCGCCCGGCGGCGATCGCCTACCGCGATCTGGACCGCACCTGCGCCGAACTGGAGCACGGCGCGTCCTTCCGGCGGTTGCTCGGCCCGTTGGTCGCCCGCTCCGAGGACGTGGTGGCCCTGCTGCTGGGCGACAAGCGTTCGCTGCCGAACTCGCCGACGTCGGCGTTGCGGCTCGGGCTGCGGATGCTCGCCCAGGGCACGCCCGCCTGGGGGACGCTGGCCGGCGAGGACGCCCGCGCGCTGTTCACCGGCGTTGCCGCCCATATCATTTCGCGGATGCCGTCGTTGACGGCGGCCGGCGCCGGGTTGATGCTGGCCACGCTGGCGCATTCGGTCGGCTGGCCGATCCCGGTCGGCGGCAGCCAGGCGATCACCGACGCGCTGATCGCCGACCTGCGCGCGCACGGCGGCGAACTCACCGCGGGCGCCGAGGTCACCAAACCTCCGGGCGGTGTGGTCGCCTACGACACAGCGCCGACCGCCCTGCTGCGGATCTACGGTGACGCTCTGCCACCCCGGTACGCGAAAGCGTTGCAGCGCTACACCTTTGGGCCCGGCGTCGCGAAGGTCGACTTCGTGCTTTCCGACGAGATCCCGTGGTCGGACCCGCGGCTGCGGCAGGCCCCCACCCTGCACCTGGGCGGCACCCGGGAGCAGATGGCCCGCGCCGAAGCCGACATCGCCGCCGGCCGGCACGCGCAGTGGCCGATGGTGCTGGCCGCCTCCCCGCACGTCGCCGACCCCGGCCGCATCGACGCCGCCGGCCGTCGCCCGTTCTGGACCTACGCCCACGTGCCGGCGGGGTCCACACTCGACGCCACCGAGGCCGTCACCGCGGTGGTCGAGCGGTTCGCGCCCGGTTTCCACGACGTCGTGGTCGCGGCGCGCGCGATACCGGCCGCCCGGTTGTGCGATCACAACGCCAACTACGTGGGCGGCGACATCGGGATCGGCGGCAACTCCGCGTGGCGGGCGATCGCGGGGCCCACGCCACGGGTAAACCCTTGGAGCACACCGATTCCCAAGGTGTATCTGTGCTCCGCGGCCACCCCGCCCGGCGGGGGCGTGCACGGCATGGCCGGCTACTACGCCGCCCGCACGCTGTTGCGCCGCGAGTTCGGCCTCGACATGCCTAGGCTGGCTCCATGACCAAACTCGCGATCATCTACTACTCGGCCACCGGACATGGCACCACGATGGCGCGACGCGTCGCCGCGGCCGCCGAGTCGGCCGGGGCGCAGGTCCGGCTGCGGCACGTCGCCGAAACCCAGGACCCGGAATCGTTCGCCCACAATCCGGCCTGGACGGCCAATTACCAAGCGACGAAAGACCTTCCGGCGGCCACCGGCGACGACATCGTCTGGGCCGACGCGGTGATCTTCGGCTCCCCGACCCGCTTCGGCTCGCCCGCCGCGCAACTGCGCGCGTTTCTCGACTCGCTGGGCGGACTGTGGGCGCAAGGCAAGCTCGCCGACAAGGTGTATGCGGCGTTCACCTCGTCCAACACCCTGCACGGCGGCCAGGAAACCACGCTGCTGTCGCTGTACATCACGCTGATGCATTTCGGGGGCATCATCGTGGCGCCGGGCTACACCGATCCGTCCAAGTTCGTCGACGGCAACCCGTACGGGGCAAGCCTGGTCACCACCCACGACAACATCCACGAGTTCGACGAGCCCACCGCGAACGCCCTCGACCATCTGGCCCGCCGGGTGGTCGAGACGGCGGGACGGCTGGCTTCCTAGCTGACGAACGTCACGCCAGCGTGACACCGGTGACCGAGTGTCACGCCAGCGTGACGGTCGACGAAAGCGCTAGGCCGTCTCGGTGATCGGCCGGTCGACCCAGCTCATCAGGTCGCGCAGCCGCTTGCCGACCACCTCGATCGGGTGCTCGGCGTTCTCCTTGCGCAGCTGCTCGAGTTGCTTGTTGCCGCCCTCGACGTTGGCGACCAGCTTCTTGACGAAGTCGCCGTTCTGGATGTCGCGCAGGATCTCCCGCATCCGGTCCTTGGTCCCGGCGTCGATGACGCGGGGCCCGGACAGATAGCCACCGAACTCCGCGGTGTCGGACACCGAGTAGTTCATCCGCGCGATGCCGCCCTCGTACATCAGGTCGACGATCAGCTTGAGCTCGTGCAGCACCTCGAAGTACGCCATCTCCGGCGGGTAGCCCGCCTCGACCATCACGTCGAAACCGGCCTTCACCAATTCCTCTGTGCCACCGCACAACACGGCCTGCTCACCGAACAGGTCGGTCTCGGTCTCGTCCTTGAAGGTGGTCTTGATGACGCCGGCCCGGGTGCCGCCGATGGCCTTGGCGTAGGACAGCGCCAGCGCCTCGCCCTTGCCGGTCGGGTCCTGGTCGACGGCGATCAGGCAGGGCACGCCCTTGCCGTCGACGAACTGGCGGCGCACCAGGTGGCCGGGCCCCTTGGGGGCGACCATCGCGACGGTGACCTCGGCGGGCGGCTTGATCAGGCCGAAGTGGATGTTGAGCCCGTGACCGAAAAACAATGCGTCGCCGTCCGACAGGTTCGGCTCGATGTCGTTTTTGAAGATGTCGGCCTGCGCGGTGTCGGGGGCCAGCAGCATGATGACGTCGGCCCACTTGGCCACCGCGGCCGGGGTGTCGACGTCGAGGCCCTGCTCGGAAACCTTGGCGCGCGACTTCGAACCCTCCTTCAGGCCCACCTTCACCTGCACGCCGGAGTCGCGCAGGCTCAGCGAGTGCGCATGCCCCTGGCTGCCGTATCCGATGACGCCGACCTTGCGACCCTGGATGATGGTCAGGTCCGCATCGTCGTCGTAGAACATCGGCAATGTCTCCCCGGACGGGTTAGCCACTTCACTATCTCCTTCTCGTTGCAGCTGAAAACTTACTTGGCCGTGCCGATTCCGCGCGGACCGCGGGACAACGACACCACTCCCGATTGGACGATCTCACGGATACCGAAGGGCTCCAGCACCCGCAGCAGCGCCTCGATCTTGCCGCGGTCACCGGTGGCCTCGATCGTCAGCGCCTCCGGCGAAACGTCAATCACCTTGGCGCGGAACAGGTTCACCGCCTCGATGACCTGACTGCGGGTGCCGGCGTCGGCGCGCACCTTGATCAACGCCAATTCCCGCGACACCGAGTTGCCGTCCTCCAGCTCAACGATCTTGATGACGTTGATCAGCTTGTTGAGCTGCTTGGTGATCTGCTCGAGCGGGGTCTCCTCGGCGGACACCACGATCGTCATCCGCGACATGTCCTTCTGCTCGGTGGCACCGACCGCAAGCGATTCGATGTTGAAACCGCGCCGGCTGAACAGCGCCGCCACCCGGGCGAGCACACCCGGTTTGTCTTCGACCAGCACCGACAGCGTGTGCGTCTGCGGACTCATCAGGCGTGCCCTTCGGTCTCGTCGTCGAACAGCGGGCGGATCCCGCGGGCGGCCTGGATCTCGTCGTTGCTGGTGCCGGCGGCCACCATCGGCCACACCTGCGCGTCGGCGCCGACGATGAAGTCGATCACCACCGGCCGGTCGTTGATCGCCCGGGCAGCGTTGATCACGTCGACGACGTCTTCCTCACGCTCGCAACGCAATCCGACGCAGCCCAGCGCCTCGGCGAGCTTGACGAAGTCCGGGATGCGGTGCGAGTGGGTGGCCAGATCCGTTTGCGAATACCGCTCTTCGTAGAACAGGGTCTGCCACTGGCGCACCATGCCCAGGTTGCCGTTGTTGATCAGCGCCACCTTGATCGGGATGCCCTCGACGGCGCAGGTGGCCAGCTCCTGGTTGGTCATCTGGAAACAACCGTCGCCGTCGATCGCCCACACCTCGGCCTCCGGACGGCCCATCTTGGCGCCCATCGCGGCCGGAATGGCGAACCCCATGGTGCCCAGGCCGCCGGAATTGAGCCAGGTGCGCGGCTTCTCGTAGGAGATGAATTGGGCCGCCCACATCTGATGCTGACCCACGCCCGCCACGTACAGGGCGTCCGGCCCGGCGATCTGGCCCAGCTTCTCGATGACGTACTCGGGCCCGAGGCTGCCGTCGCTCTGCGGCCCGTAGCTCAGCGGATAGGTGGACTGGACGTCGTCGAGGTAGGCCCACCAGTCGGCGATGTCGAGATTGCCGGGCGCCCCGTCGTGGCGCAGCATCTCGACCAGTTCGGCGATGACGGCCTTGACGTCGCCGACGATCGGCACGTCGGCATGCCGGTTCTTGCCGATCTCGGCCGGGTCGATGTCGGCGTGGATGACCTTGGCTTCCGGGGCGAAGGTGTCCAGCTTGCCGGTCACCCGGTCATCGAACCGCGTACCCAGCGCGATCAGCAGGTCGCTGCGCTGCAGGGCCGCCACCGCCGCGACGGTGCCGTGCATCCCGGGCATGCCCAGGTGCTGGCGGTGGCTGTCCGGGAACGCGCCGCGGGCCATCAGCGTGGTCACCACCGGGATGCCGGTCAGCTCGGCCAGTTCGCGCAGCTGCTCGCTGGCCTCCCCGCGGATGACACCGCCGCCTACGTACAGCACCGGTTTGCGCGCGGCCGCGATCAGCTTGGCGGCTTCGCGGATCTGCCGGCTGTGCGGTTTGGTGGTCGGCTTGTACCCGGGCAGGTGGATGCGCGGCGGCCAGCTGAACGTGCACTGGCCCTGCAGCACGTCCTTGGGGATGTCGACGAGCACCGCGCCGGGGCGGCCGGAGGCGGCGATGTGGAACGCCTCGGCAAGCACCTGCGGGATTTCGTTGCCGGAGCGGACCAGGAAGTTGTGCTTGGTGATCGGCATGGTGATGCCGGAGATGTCGGCCTCCTGGAAGGCGTCGGTGCCGATCAGCGTGCGTCCCACCTGGCCGGTGACGGCGACGACGGGGATCGAGTCCATCTGGGCGTCGGCCAGCGCGGTGACCAGGTTGGTGGCGCCCGGACCGGAGGTGGCCATGCAGACACCGACCTTGCCGGTGGCGTGCGCGTAGCCGCTGGCGGCGTGACCGGCACCCTGCTCGTGGCGGACCAGCACGTGCCGCAGCTTCTTGGAGTCGAACAGCGGGTCATAGACCGGCAGCACCGCGCCGCCGGGAATGCCGAAGATCACCTCGACGCCGAGCTCCTCCAGCGATCGGATCACCGATTGTGCACCAGTAACTTGTTCGGGCCCAATGCGTTTCGGCTTGCCGGCGGCAGGCTTCGCGGCCGGGGCCGGCGGGGCCGGGGCGATGCCGGCAGCGCCGGGTGCGTCGGGGGCGGGCCGCCTGGTGGGAGCGCTCACTGTCGATCAGTCCTTATTCACTCTGGGAGTCTCGCGGGGCAACAAAAAACCCCCGACAGCTTGTGCTGCACGAGGGTTGCGCGTTGGTGCTGGATTGCTTCACATGCTGACGGGCAACTCAGGCACCAACGCGCCTAATTACTACGAGCATCCCGGGCTTTCCGGCGGTATCCATAGCGCTCGACGGTAGTCTTCGCACAGCTCAGCAGTCAAATCCGTGGCCGTGGGCGCCCCGCTGCTCAGGGTGAAATGATGGTCGGGTGGCCCGTGGTTCGTCGTCCCCAGTACCGTCCCCACCGCCCGCTGCGGCCCCGGTGGTGATCAAGGTGTCACCCGTCGCGCACCTGGCCGTCGGGTTTTTGACCTTGGGCCTGCTGATACCGGTGATGCTCTGGCCGCCGTCGGCGCCGTTGCTGCTGCTGCCGGTGCTGCTTTCGGCGCTGATCGTGCGGTTGCGGACCGTCGCCGACGATCACGGCGTGACCGTGCGCACGCTGCTGGACAGCCGGACGGTGCGCTGGGACGACATCGACGGGCTGCGTTTCCATCGTGGTTCCTGGGCGCGCGCCCGCCTGAAAAGCGGCGACGAGCTGCGCCTGCCGGCGGTCACGTTCGCGACGCTGCCGGAGCTGACCCGGGCCAGCGCCGGCCGGGTGCCCAACCCGTACCAGTGAAACCGGTGAAAACGCCGCTCAGCCGATCGGATTCACGCCGTTGAGCGCCACCCACACCCCGACACCGGCGGCGATGCCGGCCAGCAGGGCGACGAACGACCCGATGAAGGGCCGGTGCGCCCAGCCGCGCCGCGCGTCCAGGCCGTAGCGGCCCGGTCCGCACAGGATGACCGCGGTCGCCATCACGATGAGGGTGATCTGGTATTCGTGCCCCTGGGGCAGGAAGAACGAGAAGGTGTGCGCGTGCGGCCGCGCCGAGATCGTCGCCAACAGGCCGTTGATCAAGAACGCCAGCGCGCCCGCCGCGGCCAGCGGGGTGAACAGGCCCAGCACCAGCAGCACCCCGGCCACCAGCTCGCCGCCGGCACTGACGTAGGCCAGGATGTCGGCGTGCTGGTAGCCGACGTCGGACAGTGAGTTCCGGAGTCCCGTCACGCCCGAGCCGCCCCACCAGCCGAACAGCTTCTGCAGCCCGTGGGCGCCCAGCACCACGCCCAGCCCGGCCCGCAACACCAGCAAACCCAGGTGCTGGGTTCCGCGCCGGCCGACGTCGAGCAACCGGTCGTGGTGCTCGTCGTCGTCGTCGGTGGGCTCGGGGGCCGCGTGCCGGGCCGCCGAATGCGGCTGGACGTAGGGCAACGGCTCCTGCTGTTCGAGCAGGTGGTAGCCCGCGGCCCCGGAGCCGGCGACCGCTGCGGCGCCGCCGTAGGGGATGACGGTGGTGGTCCCGGTGGACGGATTGAAGTCGCCGGGGTATCCGACCGGGGTCAGGTCATCTTCGGGATCGACCAGCCGTGCCGAGGCGGGGCGTCCCGGGGTTGGCTCCGGGGATTCGCCGGGCCGCTGCCAATGTGCGTCATTCGGTTGACTGGTCACGGGTGTCAGGGTAAGGCAGTTGGCCCCGAATTGGGGATTTGAGCGGCGCTTTCGCCAGGCAATCGGCGGTTTGCCCGCCAAATGGGCCCGCCGGGCCGAAATCGGCCCGCCGGCCCGTTTTGAGGGCCGGTGCCGGGCGGGCCGAACGCGCTCTCAATGCCGCTTTCGGGGCCGGACATGCGGGACGCGTGTGGCGGCGGGGTCGGCAATGTCCGTAGCCTGACGGTCATGCGAGGAGGGCGATCAGGGCGGTCGGTGCGGCGCGGGCTCGCTGCGCTGTGCGGCCTCGTGCTGCTGACGAGCGGGTGCGCACGCTTCAACGACGCGCAGTCGCAGCCGTTCACCACGGCCCCCGAGCTCAAGCCGCAGCCGAGCTCGACGCCTCCCCCGCCGCCGCCGCTGCCGCCCACCCCGTTCCCCAAGGCCTGTCCGGCTCCCGGGGTGATGCAGGGCTGCCTGGAGAGCACCAGCGGCCTGATCATGGGCCCCGACAGCAAAACCGCCCTGGTCGCCGAGCGCACCACCGGCGTGGTCAAAGAGATCTCGGTCAGCGCGGAGCCGAAGGTGAAGACGGTCATCCCGGTCGATCCGTCCGGGGACGGCGGGTTGATGGACATCGTGCTGTCGCCGACGTATCAGCAGGACCGCCTGATGTACGCCTACGTCAGCACGCCGACCGACAATCGGGTCATCCGGGTGGCCGACGGCGACATCCCCAAGGACATCCTGACCGGGATTCCCAAGGGCGCCACCGGCAACACCGGCGCGCTGATGTTCACCAGCCCCACCACGCTGGTGGTGCTGACCGGCGATGCGGGCAATCCCGCGCTGGCCGCCGATCCCAAGTCGCTGGCCGGCAAGGTGCTGCGCATCGAGCAGCCCACCACCGTCGGGCAGGCGCCGCCGACCACCGCGCTGTCCGGGGTCGGCTCCGGCGGCGGCCTGTGCACGGACCCGGTCGACGGCTCGCTGTACGTCGCCGACCGCACCCCGACGGCGGACCGGTTGCAGCGCATCACCAAGACCTCGGACGTCTCCACGGTGTGGACCTGGCCGGACAAACCCGGCGTGGCCGGGTGCGCGGCGATGGACGGGACCGTGCTGGTGAACCTGATCAACACCAAGATGACGGTCGCGGTGCGGCTGGCGCCGAACACCGGCGCGGTCACCGGCGAACCCGACGTGGTGCGCAAGGACACCCACGCGCACGCCTGGGCGCTGCGCATGTCGCCGGACGGAAACGTCTGGGGCGCAACGGTCAACAAGACGGCCGGGGACGCCGAGAAGCTGGACGACGTGGTGTTCCCGCTGTTCCCGCAGGGCGGCGGCTTCCCGCGCAACAACGACGACAAGACCTAACTGTCGACGCGTCGAGCGTGGGCCCTGGGTACGAAATTTGTTGATTAGTGGGCCTTTTCCCACACGCTCGGCGAGCTGCGGGTGCTCAGCCTAGCCTTGGCCGCAGGCGGCCAGCACCAGTTCGCGCACCCGCGCGGCGTCGGCCTGCCCGCGGGTGGCCTTCATCACCGCCCCGACGATCGCGCCGGCCGCCGCGATCTTGCCGCCGCGGATCTTCTCCGCCACATCGGGATTGGCGGCCAACGCCTCGTCGACCGCGGCCTGGGTGACCGAGTCGTCGCGCACCAGCTCGAGGCCTCGGGCGTTCATCACCTGGTCGGGTTCGCCCTCCCCGGCCAGCACGCCTTCCACGACCTGGCGGGCCAGCTTGTTCGAGAGTTTGCCCTCGTCGACCAGGGCGATCACCGCGGCCACCTGGGCGGGGCTGATGTTCAGTTCGTCCAGCCCGATGTTGGCCTCATTGGCCTTTTGCACCAAGAAGTTTCCCCACCAGGCGCGGGCCTGCTCACTGGGTGCGCCGTGCTTGACGGTCTCGATGACCAGGTCCACCGCGCCGGCGTTGACCAGATCGCGCATCACCTCGTCGGAAACGCCCCACTCCTGCTGAATCCGCTTGCGGCTCAACCACGGTAGCTCGGGGATGGTCAACCGCAGCCGCTCCACCAGTTCGCGGCTGGGCGCCACGGGCTCCAGGTCGGGCTCGGGGAAATAGCGGTAGTCCTCGGCGGTCTCCTTGACACGCCCGGGGCTGGTGTAGCCCGCTTCGTGAAAGTGGCGGGTTTCCTGGGTGATCCGGCCGCCCGAGGCCAGAACCGCGGCCTGGCGCTGCATTTCGTAACGCACCGCCACCTCGACGCTCTTGAGCGAGTTGACGTTCTTGGTTTCTGTGCGGGTTCCGAACTCGGCGGTGCCGATCGGTTTCAGCGACACGTTGGCGTCGCAGCGCATGGAGCCCTGATCCATCCGGACGTCGGATACACCCAAGGCGCGCAACAGGTCTCGTAAAGCCGTCACATACGCCCGGGCGATCTGCGGTGCGCGCTCTCCCGCGCCGACGATGGGTTTGGTGACGATCTCGATCAACGGCACACCGGCACGGTTGTAGTCGATCAGCGACGTCGTCGCGCCGTGAATGCGGCCCGTCTCGCTGCCGATGTGGGTAAGCTTGCCGGTGTCCTCCTCCATGTGCGCGCGTTCGATTTCCACCCGCCAGGTGGTGCCGTCGTCCAGCGGCGCCTCCAGGTAGCCGTTGATGGCGATGGGCTCGTCGTACTGCGAAATCTGGTAGTTCTTCGGCATGTCCGGGTAGAAGTAGTTCTTCCGGGCGAACCGGCACCAGGGCACGATCTCGCAATTGAGTGCCAGCCCGATCCGGATGGCCGACTCGACCGCTGCCTGGTTGAGCACCGGCAGCGAGCCGGGCAGCCCCAGGCACACGGGGCACACCTGGGTATTGGGTTCGGCGCCGAACGCGGTGGTGCAGCCGCAGAACATCTTGGTCACCGTGGACAGCTCGACGTGCACCTCGAGGCCGAGCACCGGATCGAAACGCGCGATGACGTCGTCGTAGTCCATAAGCTCGGCGTTGGCGGCAACACTCATGGCGTCGATCCTAGTGGGGACCGCGACCGCGCTGCTCTCCCCTGCCCGGGAACATATCGGCCAGTGCGGCCGCCATCTCGAGGTAGCTGCGCCGGCTTTCCTTGCTCAACCGGTCCAGCGCGATCGTTCTGCCCTCGTGCACGTGCCGGTCGAACGGCAACACCACGGTGGCGCCGACCCGGGCGGACAGCCGGTCGAGTTCGGTGACGGCCACCGCGTCCACCTTGGCCGGCTCGACATGGTTGACGGCCAGCACGGTCGAGCGCATCAGTCGCTGATACCCGTTGTGGCGCAACCACTCCAGCGTGGTCTGGGTCTTGCGGATGGCGTCGATCGCCGGGCTGGTGACCACCACCAGCGCCCGCGACTCCGGCAGAACCGCTTCCATCACACTGGAATTGAGCGCCTTGACACAATCGACCAACACCACCGAGTAGTGGTTGCGCAGCATCGAAAACGCCTTGACGACGTCCTGGCGCTCCAGTCGCCAGTCGGTGCGCGCATAGTCCGGCAACCCGAGCACTTCCAGCCCGAAGCCGTTCATATAGGTCAGCGCCCGGATGTCCTCGTACCGGGTCGCCGGGCCGCCGCGCAGCAGGTCGGCCATGCTGTGCGGGTTGTGCCGGCCGTGCCGCTCCGCCAGATCGCCGGCGTCGATGTCCAGGGCGAGCACCCGGTCGTCGCGCACGGCGGCGAAGGTGGAACCGAGCGCCTCCACCACCGCCGTCTTGCCCACTCCGCCCTTGAGGTTGAGCACGGCGATGGGAAAGGCGGCGCCGACGGCCGCCCGAATGCGGGCCCGGAGTTCGTTTTCGTAGGTGGCTTCCTTGCCCGGGCCGAGGTCGATTCCGGTGAGGCGATGCACCAGGCCCCGCCAGTCGAACCGGGCCGCCTCGTCCTCCCGCTGGTCGAAGCGGTCCAGCGCGGTGGCGCCCAGCGTCGGCGTCGGCCGAGCGGGCGGCGAAACCCGCTGGGACGGCGCGGGCGGCCGGCGACCGGCCGGACCGTGCGGTTGCGGGACGGTGGCGGCCGCGGGGTCGTTGCCGGGGCGCCATCCGAGCGAGCGCGGCGCGCCCGGCGGCCCGCCGATGCAGCGGGCTGCTGAACGGCTCCGCGAATCGCACCGCGGTTGCGCATACCCCCGGTATAACCCTTATGACCGGGTCCGGAAACCACAAATAGGCGGTCAATGCGTCAACCTGGACCGTTCGCCGGCGAATTCAAGCCGCGGTTGACTCGTCGCCACCGATTGTTTGCCCGGACCGCGGGCCCGACCGCCTAACCGAAGAACGCGGCGGCGTCGTCGTAGCGGCTTTCGGGCACCAGCTTGAGCTGACGCACCGCGTCGGCCAGCGGCACCCGTCCGATGTCCTGCCCGCGCAGCGACACCATCTGGCCGTACTCCCCGGCGTGCGCGGCGTCGGCCGCGTTCACACCGAATCGGGTGGCCAGCACCCGGTCGTAGGCGGTCGGGGTGCCGCCGCGCTGCACGTGGCCCAGCACCGTCACCCGGACCTCCTTGTTGATCCGCTTCTCCACCTCGGCACCCAGCTGCGCGGCCACCCCGGTGAAGCGCTCATGGCCGAATTCGTCAATCCCGCCTTCCCGCAAGGAAATCGAACCGGGTATGGGTTTGGCACCCTCGGCGACGACGCAGATGAAATGCGAATCCCCGCGCTGGAAGCGACGTTTGACGAGCCGGCAGACTTCTTCGACGTCGAAGGGCTGCTCGGGGATCAGGGTCATGTGCGCGCCGGAGGCCAGTCCGGCGTTGAGCGCGATCCAGCCGGCGTGCCGGCCCATCACCTCCACCAGCATCACCCGTTGATGCGATTCGGCCGTGCTGTGCAGGCGGTCGATCGCGTCGGTGGCGACGGTCAAGGCGGTGTCGTGGCCGAAAGTCACGTCGGTGCAATCGATGTCGTTGTCGATGGTCTTCGGCACCCCGACCACGGGAACATTCTCCTCGGAGAGCCAGTGCGCGGCCGTCAGCGTCCCTTCGCCGCCGATCGGGATGAGGACGTCGATCCCGTTGTCGTCGAGGGTCTGCTTGATCTGGTTCAGCCCGGCCCGCAACTTGTCCGGGTGCACGCGGGCGGTGCCCAGCATGGTCCCGCCCTTGGCCAGCAGCCGGTCGTTGCGGTCGTCGTTGTGCAACTGGATGCGCCGGTTCTCCAGCAACCCGCGCCAGCCGTCCTGGAATCCGACCACCGACGAGCCGTACCGGGAGTCGCAGGTCCGCACCACCGCCCGGATGACGGCGTTGAGCCCGGGGCAGTCGCCGCCTCCGGTGAGCACTCCGATCCGCATGACCTCATCTTGCCTGGGGCGGCGGCTTCATGGCGAGCGGCTTAGATCGCGCTGCGCAGCGGGCCGCGCGCGGCCTCGTAGGCGGCGCCGACCCGGTACAACCGGTCGTCGGCCAGCGCGGGCGCCATGATCTGCAACCCCACCGGCAGGTCGTCGTCGGGCGACAGACCGGATGGCACCGACATGCCGCAGTGCCCGGCCAGGTTCAGCGGCAGGGTGCACAGGTCGAACAGATACATGGCCAGCGGGTCGTCGACCTTCTCGCCCAGCCCGAACGCGGTGGTCGGGGTGGCCGGCGAGACCACCACGTCGACGGACTCGTAGGCGGCGTCGAGGTCGCGGGCGATCAGCGTGCGCACTTTCTGGGCCTGGTTGTAATAGGCGTCGTAGTAGCCGGCCGACAGCGCGTAGGTGCCGATCATGATGCGCCGCTTGACCTCCGGGCCGAAACCGGCGGCCCGGGTCAGCGCCATCACCTCCTCGGCGCTGTGGCTGCCGTCGTCGCCGATGCGCAGCCCGTAGCGCATCGCGTCGAAGCGGGCCAGGTTGCTGGACACCTCCGAGGGCAAAATCAGGTAGTAGGCGGCCAGCGCGTACTCGAAGTGCGGGCAGTCGACCTCGCTGACCTCGGCGCCCAGCGCGGTCAACTGCTCGACGGCGGCCTCGAAGGAGGCCAGCACGCCGGGCTGATATCCCTCGCCGCGCAGCTGCCTGACCACCCCGACCCGAACACCCTTGAGGTCACCGGCCGCGCCGGCCCGGGCGGCGCCGACGACGTCGGGCACCGGCGCGTCGACGGAGGTGGAGTCGCGGATGTCGTGGCCGGCGATCACCTGGTGCAGCAGCGCGGTGTCGAGTACGGTGCGCGCGCACGGGCCGCCCTGATCCAGCGATGACGCGCAGGCCACCAGGCCGTACCGGGACACCGTGCCGTAGGTGGGCTTGACCCCGACGGTCGCGGTGAGCGCGGCGGGCTGCCGGATCGAGCCGCCGGTGTCGGAGCCGATCGCCAGCGGCGCCTGGAACGCCGCCAGCGCGGCCGCGCTGCCGCCGCCGGAACCGCCGGGCACCCGCTCGACATTCCACGGATTGCGGGTCGGGCCGTAGGCCGAGTTCTCGGTCGAGGAGCCCATCGCGAACTCGTCCATGTTGGTCTTGCCCAGGATCGGGATGCCGGCGGCCCGCAGCTTGGTGGTGACGGTGGCGTCGTACGGCGAACGCCAGCCCTGCAGAATCTTGGACCCGCAGGTGGTTGGCATGTCGATGGTGGTGAAGACGTCCTTGAGCGCCAGCGGCACCCCGGCCAGCGGCGAGGGCAGCCGCTCGCCCGCGGCCACCGCCTCGTCGACGACCGCGGCCGCGCCCAGCGCCTCGTCGGCGGCCACGTGCAAAAAGGCGTGGTAGCGCTCGTCGGTCGCCGCGATCTGGTCCAAACAGGCCTGGGTGACCTCGACCGAGGACAGCTCCTTGGCGGCGATGCGGGCGGCCAGCGTCGCGGCGTCCGATCGGATGATCTCGTTCACTCGTCCCCCAGGATCTGCGGGACGGCGAACCGGCCGTCGACGGCTTCTGGCGCTTCGGCCAGCGCTTCGGCCTGCGTCAGGCAGGGCATCGGCTCGTCCGGGCGGGTGACGTTGAGGTCCTTCAGCGGGTTGTCGGTCGGTTCGACGCCGGTGACGTCGACCGCCTGCACCTGGCTGACGTGGGTGAGGATGGCGTCGAGCTGGCCGGCGAAGCTGTCGAGCTCGGCGTCCGTCAGCGCCAGCCGGGACAGCCGGGCCAGGTGCGCCACCTCATCGCGGGAGATCTGGGACACGATCGGAAAGCCTAGCCCGCCGCGTCCGCCGCGCTGGCGTGACGTTCGGCGGCCACCGCCACGCTGGCGTTACGCCCGGTTACGCCCGGCGGGCAGAACACCCTGGGCTGTGCAACAGTGTTGGCCGTGCCGTCCTATCTGTTGCGCATCGAGCTCCTCGACCGTCCGGGCAGCCTGGGGTCGCTGGCGGTGGCGCTCGGTTCGGTGGGAGCCGACATCCTCTCGCTGGACGTGGTGGACCGCGGCTCGGGTTATGCGATCGACGACCTGGTGATCGAGCTGCCGGCCGGGGCCATGCCCGACACGTTGATCACCGCCGCCGAGTCACTGTCGGGGGTGCGGGTGGACAGTGTGCGTCCGCACACCGGTCTGCTGGAGGCCCACCGCGAGCTGGAACTGCTCGACCACGTCGCCGCGGCCGACGACAAGACGGCCAGGCTGCAGGTGCTGGTCGACGAGGCGCCCAAGGTGCTGCGGGTCAGCTGGTGCACGGTGTTGCGCAGCGCCGGTGGCGAGCTGCACCGCCTGGCCGGCAGTTCGGGCGCTCCGGAGACCAAGGCGGATTCGGCTCCCTGGCTGCCGTTGGAGCGGGCGATGACGCTGGACAGCAGCGGGGACTGGGTGCCTAAGGCGTGGCGCGATATGGACATGACGATGGTCGCGGCGCCGCTGGGTGACCCGCACACCGCGGTGGTGCTGGGCCGGCCGGGCCCGGAATTCCGGCCGTCGGAGGTCGCCCGGCTGGGCTATCTGGCCGGGATCGTGGCCACGATGCTGCGCTGATTCCGGCGCACGCCCGAATGATGTTGTGCTACTTAGGTTTTACTCGCCGTCACCACGTTGGCCCTCGGCAGACGCCTTTTCAGGGCGGCGACCCGCAGTAGCTGAACGGTCAGGTTGGTGGCTCCCAGTATCGGGAACAACCCGATGTAGATGCGCAACGATCTGACCCCGTGCAGTTCGAGGGTGCTGAACACGATGAAGCATCCGATGGTGAACACGGCGGCCGGGATCGAAAAGGCCAGCGGGGAACTGCGATCGGCGATGGTCTGCGCCGCGCAATCGAATTCCTCCTGCGACATCGGTTCGCCTTTGCGCAATTTGTCCAAAACCCTTCTGGTGCCGCCGATCTCCTCACCGATCGGGGTGGGCTGGCGCCCCAGCAGCCGCTTCACGAAGGCGAAGACGAAGACGGCGAGCACCAATTCGGTCACGCCGGCGAGCACCGCCAGATAACCAAACAGGCCCAAGTTCCTTCACTCCTTTGTCGGACAAGGCGGTGTGGCATCGCCGGAGAACTAGCCGCGGGAATGCCTTGCTGCTGACGGTGTCTCGGGCACGACGGCAGGGTCGCCGTCTTCCCAGAGCAGCAGCTGGCGAACCGCCGGCCGCGGACCGTAGGGCCGCAGCATCGTGCTGGCCGGCCGGGGACGCACCCGCTGGGGCCACCAGAACCACCGGCCCAGCAGCGCGGCGACCGACGGCGTCATGAACGACCGCACGATCAACGTGTCGAACAACAGCCCCAGCGCGATCGTCGTCCCGATCTGACCCAGCACCAACAGCGAGGCGGAGACGAAGGAGGCCATGGTGAAGGCGAACACCAGCCCGGCGGAGGTCACCACCGCCCCGCTGCCCGCCATGGACCGGATGATGCCCGTGTTCAAGCCGGCGTGGATCTCCTCCCTGAACCGGGAGATCAGCAGCAGGTTGTAGTCGGATCCCACCGCCAGCAGGATGATGACGGACAGCGCCAGGCAGATCCAGTACAGCTTGATGCCGAGGATGTCCTGCCAAACCAGCACGGACAGGCCGAACGAGGCGCCCAACGACAGCGCCACCGTGCCGACGATGACGATCGCGGCGACCAGGCTTCGGGTGATGAGCACCATGATCAGCAGGATGAGGCTCAGCGCGGCGATCCCCGCGATCAGCAGGTCGTATTTGGCGCCCTCGGCGATGTCCTTGTACGTTGCGGCGGTGCCGGCGAGATAGATGTTGGAGTCCCCCAGCGGCGTGTTCTTGACGGCCTGTTTGGCGGCGTTGCGAATCGGCTCGATGTGCGAAATGCCTTCGGGGGTGGCCGGATCGCCCTCGTGCGAGATGATCATGCGGGCGGCCTTGCCGTCCGGCGAGAAGAACAGTTTCAGTCCCCGTTTGAATTCGGGGTTGGTGAAGGCCTCCGGCGGCAAATAGAACGAATCGTCGTTCTTCGCGGCGTCGTACGCCTGGCCCAGTGCGGTGGCGGTGTCGGTGTTCGCCCGGGTCTGGGCGTTGATCCCGAGGTTGGTGGCGTAGTTGGACAGCGTCAGCGCGAGGTTCTTCTCCTGATCGGCGATCTGGGGCGGCAACAGGGTCACCAGTTTTTGTTGGCCCGCGTCCAGCTTGTCCAGGCTGGCGGTGAGCTTTTCAAACTGCGCGCTCAGCTCGTCGATACCGTCGAGCGCGTCGAAGACGGATCGGAACGCGAAGCACGCCGGAATGTCGAAACAGTGCTTCTCCCAATAGAAATAGCTGCGCACCGGCCGGAAGAAATCGTCGAAGTTCGCGATCTTGTCCCGCAGGTCGTTGATGATGGCGATGGTGTCGTGAAAGCTCTGCGTCTCATCGTGGGTGGAGGCCGCGAGCTGCTTTTGCAGCGCATACTGCTGGTTGAGAATGCCGATCGTGTCTTTGAGGTTGTCGGCCTGTTTGAGCAGATCCTCGGCGCGCTCCTTCTGGTATTGCAGGTTTTCGATGCTGCCGATGCTGGCCGCGCTGATCTGGAATGCCAACGAGGTGTGTTCGATCGGGGTACCCAGGGGCCGGGTCATGGACTGGACCTGGGCGATGCCGGGAAGGTGCGCGATCGCTTTGGCGACGCGCTCCAAGTTGATCATGTCGGCCGGATTGCGCATGTCGTGATCGGTCTCGATCATCAACAGCTCGGGATTGAGCCGGGCCTGCGAGAAGTGCCGCTCGGCGGCCGTGTAGCCGGTGTTCGCCGGGGCGCTGGCCGGCATGTAGGGGCGGGCGTCGTAGTTCGTCCGATAGCCGGGCAGGGCGAGCAGTCCCACGAGGGCAACCCCGGTGGCCACCACCAGGATCGGGCCCGGCCAGCGCACGATCGCGGTGCCGATGCGCCGCCACCCCCGCGTCGCCATCTGGCGCTTGGGGTCGAACAGCCCGAACAGGCTGCCCACCGTGATCACCGCGGGCGTCAGGCTGAGCGCGGCCGCCAGGGCGACCCCGATGCCTATCGCGGCCGGAATCCCCAGGCTCTGAAAGTAATTCAGCCGCGTGAAGCGCAGACACAACACCGCACCCGCCACCGTCAGCCCCGACCCCAGCACGACATGGGTGGTTCCGCGATACATGGTGTAGTAGGCGGTTTCGCGATCCTGCCCTTCGTGGCGTGCCTCGTGGTAACGGCCGACGAAGAAGATCGCGTAGTCGGTGCCGGCGGCGATGACGAGCAGCGTGAGCAGGTTCGTCGCATACGTCGACAGCCCGATCAACCCGACGCTGCCCAGAAACGCCACGATGCCCCGGGCGGCGGCCATTTCGACGATCACGGTGACCAACACGAAAACCGCTGTGACGGAACGGTAAACCCATAGCAGCATGGCCAGGATCACCAGCACGGTGATCACGGTGACCTTGAAGATGCCCTTGCTGCCCACCTCGAACTGATCGGTGACCAGCGGCGCCGCCCCGGTCACGTACGCGTTGACCCCCGGTGGCGGCGGCGTGTGCTCCACGATATTGCGGATGGCGTCGACGGACTCATTGGCCAACGCATCGCCCTGGTTGCCGGCGAGATAGACCTGCACGTAGGCGGCCTTGCCGTCCTTGCTTTGCGAGCCCGCCGCGGTCAGCGGATCGCCCCAGAAGTTCTGTACGTGCTCGACGTGTTTGGTGTCGTGTTCGAGCTTGCCGACCAACGCGTCGTAGAACCGGTGGGCGTCGTCGCCCAGCGGCTTGTCGCCCTCCAACACGATCATCGCCGCACTGTCGGAATCGTATTCGTGGAACACCTTGCCGATGTGCTGCATCGCCTGAAACGACGGCGCGGCCGGGGTGTTCAGGGACACGTTGTGGGCCTTGGCCACATCCTCCAGGTTCGGCACGGCGATGTTGGAGATGGCGGCCACCGCCACCCACACCAGCAGTATCGGTACCGAGAGACGACGAATCGTCTGCGCCACAACGGATCTGGTGGCCTGATCCGTGGTCATGCGGACTTCACCAGACAGAAGGTGTAGGCGTTCACCTGGTTGACGATCCTTTCGTCCTTGACGTCACCGTCCACCGTGATGCGACAGCCGAGCGAATCACTGTTGCCCTGCGCCACCAGGTTGCTGAAGGCCCCGGGCTGGGTCGTCACCATGGTCAACGACCACGGCAGGGCCGCGTTGAGCACCTGCCGCGGCTGGACATTGATGTCCACGTAGTTGATGGTCGCCACCGCCCCCGGGTTGCCGAACACCTCGAGGGTGATGTGCTTGGGGCTGAACGGCTCGGTCTGGTCGGAGATGCCGCCGGCGGCCGACGTGTTGTTGTGCGAGCCGAAGATGCCGTGCAGCCGGTAAACGCAGAACCCGGCGACGCCGACCACCACGACGACGACCAGCACCATCCACCCTCGCTTGACCAGCGACGCTATCGAAAAGCCTTTCACCCGTTAGCCTTTCGAATTCGGGTGACGGCTCACGCCCTAGGGCGAGCGCGGCTGCCAACGTCATCAGCGGGATCGACAGGTATCACAGTACGGTACGGGACCGTACTGTACAAGAGGGCCGCGGCGGGCAGTGGCGGGCGATGAATTCCGGTGCCGCCCCGGGTCGATAGCTGTATCCGCCCGGCCAACTGCGAGGAGTATTGATGCTGCCCACCCCGATTTCGGCGACGGACCTGAACATCTACGGCGACGCGGAGCTGCCATGGAGCCGGGTCCTCGAGGCGATGCGGGCCCTGCCCTCCCCCGAGACGCCGCAGTTCCTCGGCACGGTGCGACCCGACGGCAGTCCGCACGCGGCCGGCGTCGGCTCGATCGAGCATGCCGGCAACATCTATTTCACCAGCGGGCCGGCGGCGCTGAAGTCCCGCAACCTGGCCGGCAATCCGGCCTGCACCCTGTCGGTGCGGCTGCCCGGGGTCGACCTGATCCTGCAGGGCGACGCGCACCGCACCACCGACGCCGGTGAGCTCGACGCGGTCACCGCGCTGTTCCGCGACGCCGGCTGGCCCTGCGAGCGCGACGGCGACGCCGTCGTCGCCCCCTACAGCGCCCAGAGCGCCGGGCCGCCGCCGTGGCATCTGTACCGATTCGTGCTGCGCGCCGCGGTCGGGGTCGCGCTCACCGAACCGCACGGCGCGACGCGCTGGGCATTCTCCCCGTAGCCGCGCCGGGTCAGCGAGCGGTCAGGCCGGGGATGAGGAACCCGTCGACCAGCGCCTGCACGGTGCGGCGGCTGGGCGGCCGGGTGGGCACGATCGACCGGAAGATCAGGTAGCCGGGCAGCAGGTCCCAGAGTTCGTCGGAGATGGCGTCGGCGCTGATCTCGCCGCGGTCGACGGCCTGATGCAGCACGTGCTCGATCAAAGCCCGGCGCTGGTCCAGGAATTGGTGCTGCAGCGCGTCGTTGAGCGCCGGGTGCCGCGACACCTCGAACATCACCGCGCGGATGGTGCTGGCGTGGTGGCCGACCTGCTCGCAGACCGTCTCCCCCAGGGCCAGCAGGTCGCCGCGCAGCGTGCCGGTGTTCGGCGGGACGGCCACCTGGCGCACGCCCTCGATGAAGGCGGCCAGCACCAGTTCGGCCTTGGAGGGCCAGCGCCGGTACACGGTGGCCTTGCTGGCGTGGGCGGCGCCGGCGACGGCGTCCACCGTCAACTGGTCATAGCCGTGTTCCTGCAGCAACCGCAGGGTCACCGCCAGGATCTCGGCCTCGCGCGGCGACCACGGCGAGGCCTGCTCGCAGCGGTCGGCCGTCTGGGTCATAGCGCCCACCATAGATGTGCTCGGCCGGTGCCGACGAATTTCGGCGCCGCGAACCTCGCCGGATGGCCACGGCTGCAAAGGTCCGTCAGCGCAGGGTCAGCAGGGCCCGCTCGATGTCGGCGAGCAGGTCGTCGGTGTCCTCGATGCCCAACGAGATGCGCGCGAACCCGTCGGGGACCGCGTCTCCCCAGCGGGCCCGCCGGTCCACCGAGGTGTGCAAACCGCCGAAGCTGGTGGAGGCGATCAGCAGCTCGCTGCCGTCGAGGAGAGCGCGCACCGCGGCGGCGTCGGCCAGTTCGACGGCGACCAGGCCACCGAACCGGCGCATCTGGGCCCTGGCCACCGCGTGCCCCGGGTGCTCGGCCAGCCCGGGATAGCGCACCGCACGCACCGCCGGGTGGCGGGCCAGCAGCGTCGCCACCGCCCGCGCGTTCTGGCACTGGCGCTCGAAGCGCAGTCCGGCGGTTCCCAAGCTGCGCAACAGAAGCCACGCCTCGAACCCGCCCAGGATTGCCCCGGCGAGCAGCCGTTGGCGTTCCACCGCGGCCAGCAACTCGGGCCGGCTGGTGGCGACGTAGCCGGCCAGCAGGTCGCTGTGACCGGACAACGCCTTGGTGGCGCTGGCCACCACTGCGTCGGCGCCCAGCGACAGCGGCTGCTGACCCAACGGCGTGGCCGCGGTGTTGTCGACCACCAGCCGCGCTCCCCGACCGTGACAGACGGTGGCCAGCCGGTGCAGATCGACCACGTCCAGCGCCGGATTGGTCGGCGTCTCGGCCAGCACCACGTCGGCGTTCGCGGCGGCGTCGTAGATCTGCGCACTCGACGCCTCGATGACCGTCACACCCGCGGGCGCCAGGTCTTCGGCGGCGTGGCGGCGCACCTGGTAATAGCCGTCGGCCGGCACCACCATTGTCGACCCGGGCGGGGCGAGCGCGCGCAGCACGGCGCTGAGGGCCGCCATGCCGGAACCGAACACCAGCGCGCCGCCGGCACCCTCGAGCTCGGCGAGCGCCGACTCCAGTTGCCGCCAGGTCGGATTGGAGTTGCGGCCATAGCTGTCCACGCCCGCGGTTTCGTCGCCGGAGAGGTGATAGGTGGCGGCCAGCACCGGCTGCGGCGCCACCGGTTGGCCCGAAACAGCTTGAGGATCAACAGCTTTGAGGCTACGGGTGGAGTCACCGTAGTTGCCGCTCATCGGCTCAGTCCGCCGGGGTTTCGGGCGGGCCCTCGGCCAGCAGCTTGCGGAAGCCGTCCTCGTCCAGGATGGGCACGCCGAGCTCGACCGCCTTGTCGTACTTGGAGCCCGGCGAATCGCCGGCCACCACGTAGTCGGTCTTCTTCGACACCGAACGGGCGGCCTTGCCGCCGCGCGCCAGGATCGCCTCCTTGGCGTCGTCGCGGGAGAAACCGGCCAGCGACCCGGTGACCACCACCGTCAGCCCCTCCAGCGTGCGCGGCACGCTGGCGTCGCGCTCGTCGGCCATCCGCACGCCGGCGGCCCGCCACTTGTCCACGATCGCGCGGTGCCAGTCGACGGTGAACCATTCGGTGAGCGCCGCCGCGATCGTCGGGCCGACCCCCTCCACCGCGGCGAGCCGCTCGGTGGACGCCGACATGATCGAGTCCAGATCGCCGAACTCGGTCGCCAGGGCGCGCGCCGCCGTCGGCCCCACGTGCCGGATCGACAACGCCACCAAAACACGCCACAGCGCAACCTTTTTCGCCTTCTGCAGGTTCTGCAGCAGCCGTGTGCCGTTCGCGGACAACGTGCCGGCCTTGGTCCGGAACAGCTCGGTGCGCAGCAGGTCGTCCTCGGTGAGCGCGAACAAGTCGCCCTCGTCGGCGATCACCCCGGCCTTGAGCAGCGCGGTGGCCGCCTCGTAGCCCAGCCCCTCGATGTCGAGTGCGCCGCGGCCGGCGACGTGAAACACCCGCTCTCGCAGCTGCGCCGGGCAGGACCGGGCGTTGGGGCAGCGGATGTCGGCGTCGCCCTCCTTGGCCGGCGCCAGCGGGGTGCCGCACTCGGGACACGTTGTGGGCATGACGAATTCGCGTTCGGTGCCGTCGCGCAGGTCGACGACCGGGCCCAGCACCTCGGGGATCACGTCCCCGGCCTTGCGGATCATCACGGTGTCGCCGATCAGCACGCCCTTGCGCTTGACCTCGGCGGCGTTGTGCAGGGTGGCCAGCCCCACCGTCGACCCGGCCACCTTGACCGGGGTCATGAACGCAAACGGGGTGACGCGCCCGGTGCGCCCGACGTTGACGCGGATGTCGAGGAGCTTGGTCTGCGCCTCCTGGGGCGGGTACTTGTAGGCGACCGCCCACCGCGGCGCGCGCGAGGTGGCGCCGAGCCGGCGCTGCAACGCGACGTCGTCGACTTTGACCACCACACCGTCGATCTCGTGTTGCAGGTCGTAGCGGTGCTCGCCCCAGTAGCCGATCCGCTCCTGCACCGCGGCCAGCCCGCGCACCCGCGCGGTCTGTTCGGCCACCGGCAGCCCCCACACGCTCAGCGCGGTGTAGGCCTCGTGCTGGGTTTTGGGCGAAAACCCCTCGGTACGGCCGATGCCGTGGCAGATCATCCGCAGCTTGCGCCGCGCGGTGACGGCCGGGTTCTTCTGGCGCAGCGACCCGGCCGCGCTGTTGCGCGGATTGGCGAACGGCGCCTTGCCGTCTTCGACCAGGCTGGCGTTGAGCGCCTCGAAGTCGGCGAGCAGGAAGAACACCTCACCGCGCACCTCGAGCAGCGCCGGAACCGGGAAGTCGTCGCTGGGCGAGAGGCGTTCGGGCACGTCGTCGATGGTGCGGGCGTTGAGCGTCACGTCCTCGCCGACCCGGCCGTCGCCCCGGGTGGCGGCGCGTTCCAGCCGGCCGTCGCGGTAGACCAGCGACAGGGCCACCCCGTCGATCTTGAGCTCGCACAGGTAGTGCGGGTCCTTGCCGATCTCGTTCTCGACGCGATTGCTCCAGGCGATTAGCTCGTCGGTGTCGAAGACGTCGTCGAGGCTCAGCATCCGCTCCAGGTGCGCCGCCTCGGCGAAGTCGGTGGCGAAACCCGCCCCGCCGACCAGCTGCGTGGGCGAATCGGCCACCCGCAGCTCGGGGTGACGCTCCTCCAGGGCGAGCAGCTCGTTGAACAGCGCGTCGAACTCGGCGTCCGAGATGATCGGCGCGTCCTTGATGTAGTAGCGGAACTGGTGTTCGCGGACCGTTTCGGCCAGCTCCTGCCACTGCCGCCGCACCTCGGGCGGTACCGAATCAGCCTCTGCCGAGCTCACCTTGGCAGGCTATCCGAGCCGACCGACGCAAAACCCGGCAACCTTGCGGGTTGCCTATTCGATGGCGTCGGGGTCCTCGGCGAACAGTTCGGCCGCCCGGCGGGCGAGCCCGATCGCGGTGCGCGCCCACTCGGGCGTGGCGCCGGCCAGGCCGCACGCCGGGGTGACGCCGATCCGGTCGCGCAGAGCCGAGCGGGTGAAGCCGAGCCGATCGGTCACCGCGACCACGGCGCCGGCCACCTGCTCGGCCGACGGCCGCCGCGGCGGGACGCCGACGGCGACGACGCCCAACGCCACCGCCCGGCCCGACTCCACGAACGCGGCCATCCCGTCGAGGTCCGCGGCGCCCAACGCGCTCGCATCCACCGACACCGCGCTGAACGCGCTGTCCTGCAACAGGTTCCATGGAATGTCGGGGCCGCAGCAGTGCAACAGCACCTCACCGCCGACGGTGTGGACGCAGCCGTCGAGCAGGCCGCGCGCCAGGGCCTCATCGAGCGGCGGCACCGGACTGAGCGCGGTCACCCCGGGCAGCCCGCCGCCCAACGCCGCCGGCAGCGACGGCTCGTCGAACTGGACCACCACCGGCGTCTCGAGGCGGCGGGACAGCCGCGCGCGGTGCGCGGCCACGCCCTCGCCCAGCGAGGCCGCCAGATCGCGCAGCGCCCCGGGGTCGGTGATCGCCCGGTGCCCGTTGGCCAGCTCGATCTCGGCGGCCAGCGTGACCGGCCCCGGGGCCTGCACCTTGACCACCCGGCCGTCGTTGCGCAGGCCGGCGGCCTCCCAGGCCTCCTCCAGCGCGTCCATGTCCTCGTCGAGCAAGCTGATGGCGCGGCGGGTGACCGCGCCCGGCCGGGCCACCAGGCGGTAGCCGCGCGGCACGGTGTCGATGGCCACGTCGACCAGCAGCGCCCCGGCCCGGCCGAGCATGTCGGCGCCCACCCCGCGGGCGGGCAACTCGACGATGTGGGCCAGCGCGCCCGCCAATTCCCCGACGACGACCTCGGCGGCCTCCCGCGCGACCGTGCCGGGCCACGATCCGACGCCGCTGGCCGTTGCGAAGGGGCGGGCGAAAGCACTCACCGAGCAACCGTATTCGACGTCGGCCGATCCGACGGCCGGCAGGGGGCTGGGGGCCCGGGCGCGGCGCGGGTAGGTTCGAGCCGAAGGGGTGCGAAACGGTGTCGCAGAAGGCGAATGGTCGGTGGCTGCCGCTGCTGGGCGCGGTGGTGCTGCTGGCCGCGGCGTGCAGCCGGGTGGTGGACGGGGCGGCGGTGCCGGGACCCGGCGCCAACCACCGGGTGGTGCAGGGCGTCGACGTCGACGCCATCCTGCTGGACCAGTCGCGGATGCGGGCGATCACCGGCGCCGGGGAGCACCTGAGCATCATTCCCTCGATGGACGGCACCAGCCCGGTGGACATCGAGGCGCTGGCGCAGACCGCGCCGCCGGAGTGCCGGTTCATCTACGCCGAGACGGCAACGTTCGGGCGCGATCTCGAGGCGTTTCACAAGACCACCTTCCAGGACCCGCCCGACGGGGCGTTGATCTCCGAGGGCGCGGCGGCCTATCGCGACGCCGACACCGCGCGGCGCGCCTTCGGCTCCCTGGTGGGTGCGGTCACGGACTGCGCGAACGGCTCGGGCGGTCAGCTCTACGTCGGCGACTGGAACGCCGACGCCGGCTCGCTGCACCTGCGGCCCGGCGGCTGCGGGCGCGACTACCGGATCCTGTCGGTGGCCATGCTGGAAGTCACCTTCTGCGGCTTCGCGCAATCGGTGTCCGACATCGTGATGACGAACATCGCCGCGAACGTGCCGCGTTAGGCGCGGCTCAGCGCGACGTGCCGGCAATGGTCGCGCTGCCGAGCACCTCGTCGCCGTCGGGGTCGCGCCGGTAGAGCGCCAGGGTCTGGCCCGGTGCGACGCCGCGCAGCGGGGCGCGCAGGCGCACCACCAGCTCGTCGCCGACCAGTTCGGCCACCGCGTCCGCGGTTTCACCGTGGGCACGCACCTGAACCGCGCACTCGAACGGCCCGGACGGAGCCGTGCCCGAGGTGAATACCACTGCGCGCCCGAGCATTTCGCGCACGTCGAGGTCGGCTGCCTCCCCCACCCGCACGGTCGCGGTGTCGGCGTCGATCGCCGTCACGTAGCGCGGCCGCCCGTCGGGGCCCGGCCCGGCGATGCCGAGCCCTTTGCGCTGCCCGATGGTGAAGCCGTGCACGCCGTCGTGCTCGGCGAGCACCGTGCCGTCGGCGTCGACGACGGCGCCGCGTCGGACCCCGATGCGCTCACCCAAAAAGGCGCGGGTGTTGCCGGAGGGGATGAAGCAGATGTCGTGGCTGTCCGGCTTTTCGGCGACGGCCAGCCCGCGCCGCGCGGCCTCTTCGCGGATCTGCGGCTTGGGGGTGTCACCGATGGGGAACGCCGCGTGCCGCAACTGCTCGGCGCTGAGCACGGCCAGCACGTAGGACTGGTCCTTGTCCTTGTCGACGGCGCGGCGCAGCCGCCCACCGGACAGCCGGGCATAGTGCCCGGTGGCCACCGCGTCGAACCCGAGCGCAACGGCTTTGGCCGACAGCGCCGAGAACTTGATCTTCTGGTTGCACGTCACGCAGGGGTTGGGTGTTTCGCCGCGGGCGTAGGCCGACACGAACTCGTCGATCACGTCGGCTTGGAACTTCTCCGCGAAATCCCAGACGTAGAACGGGATTCCGAGCACATCGGCGACCCGGCGCGCGTCGGAGGCGTCCTCCTTCGAGCAGCATCCCCGCGACCCGGTGCGCAGCGTGCCCGGGGCGGTGGACAGCGCCAGGTGCACGCCCACCACGTCGTGTCCGGCGTCGACCATCCGGGCGGCGGCGACCGACGAGTCGACGCCGCCGCTCATGGCGGCAAGCACTCTCACTTACGAAGCCCCCGCTGCGGCCAGCGCGGCCCGGCGAGCGCGTTCCACCGCCCCGGGCAACACCCGCAGCACGGCGTCGACGTCCGCGTCGATGCTGGTGTGCCCCAACGACAGTCGCAACGAGCCGCGGGCGCTGGCCGGGTCCACGCCCATCGCCACCAGCACGTGCGACGGCTGCGCCACACCGGCGGTGCACGCCGAACCGGTTGAACACTCGATCCCGTTGGCGTCCAACAACATCAACAGCGCATCGCCCTCGCAGCCGCGGAAGGTGAAGTGCGCGTTGCCGGGAAGGCGCAACGGATCGCGGGCGCCGTTGAGGGTGACGTCCTCGATGCCGCCCAGCACCCCGTCGACCAGCCGGTCCCGCAAGGCGCGCAGCCGGGCGCTGTTGGTTTCCAGCCCGTCGACCGAGATCCGGGCCGCCGCCGCCATTCCGACCGCCCCGGCGACATCGGCTGTGCCCGAACGGATGTCGCGTTCCTGCCCGCCGCCGTGCGCCAGCGGCACGCACGCGACGTCGCGGCGCAGCAGCAGCGCGCCCACGGCCGGCGGGCCGCCGAACTTGTGCGCGGTCACGCTCATCGCCGACAACCCGCTGGCGGTGAAGTCGACCGGCAGCTGGCCCACCGCCTGGACCGCATCGCTGTGCATCGGGACACCGAATTCCGCTGCGACAGCAGCCAATTCCGCGACCGGCTGCACGGTGCCGACCTCGTTGTTGGCCCACATCACCGAGACCAGGGCGACGTCGTCGTGACGGGTGAGCACCTCGCGCAGCGCGGCGGGGCTCACCGAGCCGTCGGCGGCGGTCGGCAGCCAGGTCACCTCGGCGCCTTCGTGTTCGACGAGCCAGTTCACCGAGTCCAGCACGGCGTGGTGTTCCACCTCGCTGGTCACGATGCGCCGGTGCCGCGGCTCGGCGTCGCGGCGGGCCCAGTAGATGCCCTTGACCGCCAGGTTGTCGCTCTCGGTGCCGCCCGCGGTGAAGATCACCTCCGAGGGGCGCGCGCCCAGCTTGTTGGCGATCAGCTCGCGGGACTCCTCGATGCGCCGCCGCGCCGCCCGGCCGCTGGTGTGCAGCGAAGAGGCGTTGCCGACCGTGCCGAGCACAGCCGTCATCGCCTCGACGGCGGCGGGGTGCATCGGGGTAGTGGCGGCGTGATCCAGGTAGACCATGACCCGACCCACGATACCGGCCGGCCGGCGGGCTCAGGCCACCAGCACGCGCCCGTGA
Organism: Mycobacterium sp. MAC_080597_8934; assembly: GCF_000523975.1. NCBI lineage: Bacteria > Bacillati > Actinomycetota > Actinomycetes > Mycobacteriales > Mycobacteriaceae > Mycobacterium > Mycobacterium sp. MAC_080597_8934. The sequence goes on from NZ_JAOS01000022.1 coordinate 77,082, forward strand.
CCAGCGCGCCGGGCCGCCGCCACGCCCACCGCGGACTGGCAGCGCCCGGCCAGGGCGCGCCGGTCGGTCCCGGGCAGCTGCAGCGACTCGACCTGCACCCGCGCCAGCGTGCGCCGCACGGTGAGCAGCCGGCGGATCGAGCCCAGCAGCGTCTCGTCGCCGACAAAGGCGGGCGCGGTGGAGGTGCTGCCGTCCACGTGCTGGTAGGTCAGCCGCAGCGGCTGCACCGGCCGCCCGGCGTCGATCGCCGCCTGGAACATGGCCGGATAGAAGGCGCCGCGGCCCGTGTGCGATGGTCCGCCTCCTCCTCCGGCCGCTCCCCGGCCGGCATCGTCGCCGTCGCGACCGCACCAGGTGGTGCCCTCCGGGAAGGCCACCACCGTCTGGCCGGCCCGCAGCCGGTGGGCGACGGCGTCCACCACGCCGGGCAGCCGCCGCAAGCTGGACCGCTCGATCGGGATGATCTTCAGAATCCGGGCCACCACCCCGGTCGCCGGCCCGCTGAACATGTCGGCGCGCGCGACGAACGACCCGGGCAGCACCGCGCCGATGGCGAAGACGTCCAGCCATGACGTGTGCGGGCTCACCACCAGCACCCCGCGCAGATTGCGAATCGGGTTGCCCGACACCGTGATCCGGACACCGAAGCAGCGCAGCACCAGCCGGCAGTAGATGCGCTGCACGCGGGTGCGCCCCGGCAGCGGCACCGCCAGCAGCGGCCAGCCCGGTGCCAGCAGCACGGCCAGCAGCAGCCGCAGCGTCACCCGCACCACCACCCGCAGCCGCCGCTCGGCCGCCGGCCGGCCGGCGGCCACGCAGCGGGCGTCACACGAGGCGCGCGGCAGCCAGGAGTGCCCGCCGCCCGCGGGGGCCTGCATCACCGGCCGCCCGCCAGTTCCGCGACCGCCGACACCGATCTCAGTCGCTTCAGGTACCGGGTGTCGGCGTCCTGCTTGCCCAGCAGCACGCAGAAGTCGCCGACCCCGAAGTCGGGGTCGTGTGCGGGCTCGCCGCACACCTGGGCGCCCAACCGCAGGTAGCCGCGCATCAGCGCCGGAACCGACGGCCGTGCGGGCGGCGGGATGTCGTCCAGGGCGGTGCCGTCGACGACGACCGGCCGGTGCGGCCGCACCCGGTACCGCGCCGGCGCGCCGTGCCGGCTGACGACGAAGTCACGCACGCCCCGCAGCCGGCTGCCCGGGGGCGCATCATCGGCGTCCCCGATGGGCACCGACACGCATCCGGTCACGTAGTCGTAGCCGTAGCGGTCCAGGTAGGCAAGGATGCCCGCCCACATCAGCAGCACCACGCCGCCGTTGCGGTGCCCGTCGCGCACCACGGCGCGGCCCATCTCCACCAGCGACGGCCGCAGCGGGTCGAAGGCGCGGATGTCGAACTCGGTGGCGGTGTAGAGCCCGCCGGCCGCGATGGCGCCCGCGGGCGCCAGCATCCGGTAGCAGCCCACCAGCTCGCCGGTGTCGTCGTCGCGGACCAGCAGGTGGTCGCAGAATTCGTCGAACCGGTCGACGTCGCGGCCGGACGCGTCGGCCGACGGCAGGGCGAAGCCCGGCGTGCTGGTGAACACCTCGTAGCGGAGCCGCTGCGCCGCCTCGATCATGGCGGGGTCGGCCGACAGCAGCAGGGAGTAGCGCGGCGCGGCCGACGACCCGGTCGCCGGACCGCTGGGGTGGTCGCTGGGTATGAGGACCGAAGCAATGCTCATGGCACCCAACGTGGCGCAGCCGATGAGCGAGTCGGCATCGACGCTGTGACGTGTCGGTGCACGTCAGATGACGAACTGTGGCGAAAAGCGTGACCGCCGTTACCTCGGGCCCAGCAGACGCAAAAGCCCCCGACACGCCGGGGTGTCGGGGGCTTTTGCGTCTGCTCGCGCGGCTATCAGCCCTTGCGGGCCTTGATCGCCTCGGTCAGCTGCGGGGCGACCTTGAACAGGTCGCCCACCACGCCGTAGTCGGCGATCTCGAAGATCGGCGCCTCTTCGTCCTTGTTGACCGCGACGATGGTCTTGGACGTCTGCATGCCCGCGCGGTGCTGGATCGCGCCGGAGATGCCCAGCGCGATGTAGAGCTGCGGCGACACCGTCTTACCGGTCTGGCCCACCTGGAACTGGCCCGGGTAGTAGCCGGAGTCGACGGCGGCACGCGAGGCGCCGACGGCCGCGCCGAGCGCGTCGGCCAGCTCCTCGACCACCTTGAAGTTCTCCGCGCTGCCCACGCCGCGGCCACCGGAGACCACGATGCTGGCCTCGGTCAACTCGGGGCGGTCACCGGCGACCGCGGGCTCGCGGGCGGTGATCTTGGTGGCGTTCTCGGCGGCGGCCGGGACCTCGACGGTGACCTGCTCGCCCGCGCCGGCGGCCGGCTCGGCGTCGACGGCACCGGCGCGCAGCGTGATCACCGGGGTGTCGCCGTTGGCCTGCGCCTCGACGGTGAACGCGCCACCGAAGATGGAGTGCACGGCCTTGGCGCCCTCCTTGACCTCGACCACGTCGACCAGCAGCCCGGAGCCGATCCGGGCGGCGAGCCGGCCGGCGATCTCCTTGCCGTCGGCGTTGGCGGCCAGCAGCACGGCGGCCGGGGCGTTCGACTCGGCCAGCGATGCCAGCACGTCGACCACCGGGGTGATCAGGTACTTGTCGACGTCGTCGGACTCGGCGACGTAGATCTTGGCAGCGCCTGCCTCCTTCAGCCCGTCGACCAGCGGCGCGGCCGTTCCCGGCGTGCCGACCACGACGGCCGACGGCTCGCCCAGCGCCCGGGCGGCGGTGATCAGTTCGGAGGTGACTTTCTTCAGTGCACCCTCGGCGTGCTCCACGAGCACCAATACTTCAGCCATGGTTTATCGCTCTTCTCGTCTGTGGGATGTGGGCTCGTCTTAGATGATCTTCTGGCCGACCAGGTACTGGGCGATCTGGTTGCCGCCCTCGCCCTCGTCGGTGACCTTCTCACCCGCGGTCTTCGGCGGCTTCGGCGTCGAGGACAGCACGCTGGAACCGGCGTTGGCCAGCCCGACCTCGTCGGGCTCGACCCCGATCTCGGCCAGCGTCAGCACCGTGACCTCTTTCTTCTTGGCGGCCATGATGCCCTTGAACGAGGGGAAGCGCGGCTCGTTGATCTTCTCGGTGACGCTCACCACCGCGGGCAGCGTGGCCTCCAGGTTGAAGACGCCGTCGTCGGTCTCCCGCTCGCCGGTGACCTTGCCGTTCTCGATGGACAGCTTGCGCAGGTGGGTGAGCTGCGGCAGGCCCAGGTACTCGGCGATGATGGCGGGCACCGCCCCGCCCGTGCCGTCGGTGGACTCGTTACCGGCGATCACCAGCTCGGTGCCCTCGATGGTGCCCAGCGCGCGCGCCAGCGCCCAGCCGGTCTGCACCACGTCGGAGCCGTGCATGCCGTCGTCCTTGAGGTGGACGGCCTTGTCGGCACCCATGGACAGCGCCTTGCGGATCGCCTCGGTGGCCCGCTCGGGGCCCGCGGTCAGCACGGTGACCGAGCCCTCGCCGCCCTCGCGCTCGCGGATCTGCAGGGCCTCTTCCACCGCGCGTTCGTTGATCTCGTCCAGCACCGCGTCGGCTGCCTCGCGGTCGAGCGTCCAGTCGCCGTCTGTCAGCTTGCGCTCCGACCAGGTGTCTGGGACCTGCTTTATCAGGACCACGATGTTCGTCATGAGTGTGGTTCGTCCTCCTCGAAGGGGTCCGCAGCGATCGACTGCCAGACCTCGGTACGCGTTTTTCGCAACGCACAGCGGTGTTACTACCCGGTAACTTCGTGCGGTATGCCTTCACACCATAGCTGGTAGTAGTGCAGGTTCCTGCAGCCCGTCCGCCCCTGCGCAGCGGGGCCAGACTTTCCCCGGTTCGCGAATCCGACACTTCGCGTTAGCCTGCCTATGCAATGAGCGCACTGGTTCCCGACGTTCCCCCGCACCCGCCCGCCGGCGCCGCACCGGCCGGCGACGCGGTGATGATGCTGACGGGCGAGCGCACCATCCCGGGCCTGGACATCGAAAACTACTGGTTCCGCCGCCACGAGGTGGTCTACCAGCGGCTCGCCCGGCATTGCGCTGGCCGCGACGTGCTCGAGGCCGGCTGCGGCGAGGGATACGGCGCGGACCTGATCGCCGGCGTCGCCCGACGCGTGATCGCCGTGGACTACGACGAGGCCGCCGTGGCCCACGTCCGCGGCCGCTACCCCCGGGTGGATGTCCTGCAGGCCAACCTCGCGCAGCTGCCGTTGCCGGACTCGTCGGTCGATGTTGTGGTCAACTTCCAGGTGATCGAGCATCTGTGGGACCAAACACAATTCGTCGTCGAGTGCGCGCGGGTGCTGCGCCCGTCCGGGCTGCTCTTGATGTCCACGCCCAACCGGATCACCTTTTCGCCGGGCCGCGACACCCCGATCAACCCGTTCCACACCCGCGAACTCAACGCCGTCGAGCTCACCGAACTGCTTGTCGGCGGCGGATTCCGCGACGTGTCGATCAGCGGCCTGTTCCACGGCCCGCGGCTGCGCGAGATGGACGCCCGGCACGGCGGCTCGATCATCGACGCCCAGATCGCCCGCGCGGTCGCCGACGACCCGTGGCCGCCGCAGCTGGCGGCCGACGTCGCCGCGGTCACCGTCGACGACTTCGAGCTGGTGCCCAGCGGCGCCGACGCCGCCTCCGGCCACCACATCGACGACAGCCTGGACCTGATCGCGATCGCGGTAGCACCGTGAATTCCTCGCACGACCGGGTTCCCGGCCTGTTCACCCTGGTTTTGCACACCCACCTGCCGTGGCTGGCCCACCACGGCCGCTGGCCGGTCGGCGAGGAATGGCTGTATCAATCCTGGGCGGCGGCCTACCTGCCGCTGCTGAGGGTGCTGGACACGCTGGCCGGCGAAGACCGCACGGGACTGCTCACGCTCGGCGTCACACCGGTGGTCAACGCGCAGCTCGACGACCCGTATTGCCTTGACGGCATGCATCATTGGCTGGCCAACTGGCGGCTGCGCGCGATGGAAGCTGCCAGTGTCCGCTCGGCGCCCCGGTCCAAGTCGGCCGGATACCAGGCGTGCACACCGGAAGCGTTGCGCGCCTTGGGTATTCGCGAATCGGCCGAGGCGGAACGAGCCCTGGACGATTTCGCCACGCGGTGGCGGCACGGCGGCAGCCCGCTGCTGCGCCGGCTGCTGGACGCCGGCACGGTCGAGTTGCTGGGCGGCCCGCTGGCCCACCCGTTCCAGCCGCTGCTGGCACCGCGGCTGCGTGAGTTCGCGCTGCGCGAGGGGCTGGCCGACGCGGCGTTGCGGCTCGGGGCGCGAAAAGGCCGGGGCCCCGGCGGGATCTGGGCGCCCGAATGCGCCTACGCGCCCGGCCTCGAGCACGACTACGCCGCGGCCGGCGTCACCCATTTCATGGTCGACGGCCCGTCGCTGCACGGCGACACCGCGCTGGGCCGGCCCGTCGGCGACACCGACGTGGTGGCGTTCGGGCGCGACCTGCAGGTCAGCTACCGGGTGTGGTCACCGAAGTCCGGCTATCCCGGCCACCCGGCGTATCGCGACTTCCACACCTACGACCACCTCACCGGTCTCAAGCCGGCCCGGGTGACGGGCCGCAACGTGCCCTCGGAGGGCAAGGCGCCCTACGATCCCGACCGCGCCGACCACGCGGTCGACCTGCACGTCGCCGACTTCGTCGACGTGGTGCGCAACCGCCTGACCAGCGAGTCGGAGCGGATCGGGCGTCCGGCGCACGTGGTGGCCGCGTTCGACACCGAGCTGTTCGGGCACTGGTGGTACGAGGGCCCGACGTGGTTGGCGCGGGTGCTGCGCGCCCTGCCCGAGGCCGGGGTCCGGGTGGGTACCCTGCACGACGCGATCGCCGGCGGCTTCGTCGGCGACCCGGTGGACCTGCCGCCCAGCTCCTGGGGGTCGGGCAAGGACTGGCAGGTGTGGGCCGGGGACCAGGTCGCCGACCTGGTCCAGCTCAACTCCGAGGTGGTCGACACCGCGCTGAGCACCGTCGACAAGGCCCTCTCACAAGCCGGGTCGCAGCCCGCCGCGCTGGACGGGCCGGTCCCCCGCGACCGCGTGGCGGACCAGATCCTGCGCGAGACCCTGCTCACCGTCTCCAGCGACTGGCCGTTCATGGTGAGCAAGGACTCGGCCGCCGACTACGCCCGCTACCGCGCCCACCTGCACGCACACGCCACCCGGGAGATCGCGGGCGCGCTGGCGTCCGGCCGGCGCGACACCGCGCAGCGGCTGGCCGACGGGTGGAACCGCGCCGACGGGCTGTTCGGGGCGCTGGATGCGCGCAGGCTGCCGCGATGAGGAGGCGGGCCGTCGCATGAAGATCCTGATGGTGTCGTGGGAGTACCCGCCGGTGGTCATCGGCGGGCTGGGCCGGCACGTGCATCACCTGTCCACCGCGCTGGCCGCGGCCGGCCACGACGTCGTCGTGCTGTCCCGCCGCCCCACCGGGACCGACCCGCGCACCCACCCGTCGACCGACCAGATCAGCGAGGGCGTCCGGGTGATCGCGGCCGCGCAGGACCCGCACGAATTCACCTTCGGCACCGACATGATGGCCTGGACGTTGGCGATGGGGCACGCCATGATCCGCGCCGGGCTGCCCCCCAAACTGCACGACAAGAAGCCCGGCGGCAACCGCCCCTGGCGTCCCGACGTCGTGCACGCGCACGACTGGCTGGTGGCCCATCCCGCGATCGCGCTCGCCCAATTCTACGACGTGCCAATGGTTTCCACCATCCACGCCACCGAAGCGGGTCGGCATTCGGGTTGGGTCAGCGGGCCGATCAGCCGTCAGGTGCACGCGATCGAGTCGTGGCTGGTGCGCGAATCCGATTCGCTGATCACCTGTTCGGCGTCGATGGCCGACGAGATCACCGAACTGTTCGGCCCCGGGCTGGCCGAGATCACGGTGATCCGCAACGGTATCGAGACCGCCCGCTGGCCGTTCGCGCCGCGCCGGCCGCGCACCGGGCCGGCCGAGCTGCTGTATCTGGGACGGCTCGAGTACGAGAAGGGCGTGCACGATGTCATCGCCGCGCTGCCGCGCATCCGGCGCACCCACCCGGGCACCACGCTGACCATCGCCGGCGAGGGCACGCAGCAGGGCTGGCTGGTCGAACAGGCGCGAAAACACCGGGTGCTCAAGGCAATCCGATTCGTCGGCCACCTCGAACACTCCGAGCTGCTGGCGATGCTGCACCGCGCCGACGCCGCGGTGCTGCCCAGCCACTACGAGCCGTTCGGCATCGTGGCGCTCGAGGCGGCCGCGGCCGGCACTCCCCTGGTCACGTCGAACATCGGCGGCCTGGGCGAGGCGGTGATCGACGGCCAGACCGGCGTCTCCTGCCCGCCCCGCGACGTGCCCGCGCTGGCCGCGGCGATCCGCACCGTGCTCGACGATCCGGAGGCCGCGCAGCGGCGCGCCTGCGCCGCCCGGGAACGGCTCACCTCGGACTTCGACTGGCACACGGTGGCGGACAAGACCGCGCAGGTGTACCTGTCCGCCAAGCGGGCGGAACGGCAGCCGCAGGCCCGGCTTCCCATCGTCGAACACGCCTTGCCCGACCGGTAGCCCGTCCCTACCGTCGAGGGATGGGGCTGCACTACGCGAGCGTCGTGGACGCCGCCATCACCGAGGTCTTCGACTGGCACGCCAGGCCGGGCGCGTTCGAGCGGCTCTCGCCGCCGTGGTCGCCGATACGGCTGCTCACCGAGGCCGCCTCGCTCAAGGACGGGCGCGCCACCCTGGCGCTGCCCGGCGGTCTGCGTTGGGTGGCGGTGCACCAGCCGGACGGCTACGACCCGCCGCGACGTTTCGTCGACAGCATCGGCGGCGACGGCCTGGCCGCGCTTCCGGCGCGAATCGCGGTGCGCTGGCGGCATATTCACGAATTCGAGGACGTCGGCGGCGACCGCACCCGGGTGATCGACCGGGTCGAGACGCCGGTGCCCGCGTCGCTGCTGCGCCCCATGTTCGACTACCGGCACCGCCAACTCGCCGGCGACCTGGCCGCCCACCGGCTGGCCGCCGAGCACGGGTTGCGGCCACTGACGGTCGCGGTCACGGGATCGTCGGGTCTGGTCGGTTCGGCGTTGACCGCGTTCCTGCGGACCGGCGGGCACCGGGTCATCCGGCTGGTGCGGCGCGCCGCGCGCGGGGACGACGAGCGGCGGTGGGACCCCGAGGATCCCGACCCGGGCTGTGCGACGGTGTCGACGCGGTGATCCACCTGGCCGGCGCCTCGATCGCCGGGCGGTTCACCGACCGGCATCGAGAAGCCGTCCGGGACAGCAGGATCGGGCCCACCCGGCGGCTGGCCGAACTGCTGGGCCGCGGCCGGCCCCGGCCCGCCGCGCTGATCTCGGCGTCGGCGATCGGCTACTACGGGTACGACCGGGGCGACGAAACCCTCACCGAGGACAGCGACCGCGGCGACGGGTTCCTGGCCGATGTGGTGGCCGACTGGGAACAGGCGACCACGCCGGCGCTGGATGCGGGCGTGCGGGTGGTGCAGGTGCGCACCGGGATCGTGCAGTCACCGCGCGGCGGCACGCTGAAGCTGATGCGCCCGTTGTTCAGCGCCGGTCTCGGCGGCCGACTGGGCGACGGGCGGCAATGGCTGTCCTGGATCGGCATCGACGATCTGATCGACGTCTACCACCGGGCGTTGTGGGACAGCAGACTCAACGGTCCGGTCAATGCCGTTGCGCCGCAACCGGTCCGAAACAGCGAGTACACGACCGCGCTGGCCGCGGTGTTGCACCGGCCCGCCGTGCTGCCGGTGCCGTCCCTGGGGCCGCGGCTGTTGCTGGGCGGTCAGGGCGCCCGCGAACTCGCGGGCGCGAGTCAGCGGGTGGCCCCGGCCAAGCTCGCCGCGGCCGGGCACCGGTTTCGTCACCCCGACATCGAGCGGGCGCTGCGTCACCTGTTGGGCCGCGGCGGCTGACGGCTTGGACGAACGACCGGGACCGCAACACTACCTCCTCACCGTGTTCGGCTACTGGTCGGCATCTCGGCCGTCGCGGCTGTGCCGGTAGGCGCGGGCGCGCAGATCGGCCAGCCACCGCGGATGCAGGGACACGCCCGGCGCCGTGTTGACGACGGGATCGAACGACACGTCGTCGTCGATCACGGCGGTCAGGCTGACGCGGGCCAAAGGCGTGAAATCGCCTCTGCCGCAGGCTTGGTCGAGCGACACCTCGATGCCGCCGCGTGCCAGACGGCGGCGGACGTCGTCCAGCGCCAGGCCGGCGCCGCCGATGTCGCCCGCGGTGCGGGCCCGCAGCCACCAGTTGGCGTCCTGATAGCGCAACGGCATCAGGGTGGTCAGCGTCTGCGCGTTCCACGAGGTGGCCGGCCGCAGCGCCACCGCGCGCGACAGCACGCCCGACCCGGCAGAGACCAGCAGGATGTCCCACGGCGTGCCCGCCGGCTGCGGTGCGCTCACCCGCAGGGCCAGGCCGATGAAGTCCGGCAGCGCGCCCGGTGTGCCGGTGGCCTTGGACAGCCGGGCGACGATGCGCGACGGCGGGATCGGCAGGCCCCGGCCCGCCGGGGCGACGCGTTCGACGACGCCTCCGGCAAGCACCCCGTCGGGATGGAAGAACCGCTTGCCGCGGATCGCGGAGCCCCAGCCAAACGGCGCCGTCGCCAGCTCGAAAACGTTCACCGGCCGCGGATTCCCGTTCTGGGTCGACGGAAACCCGCCCGCGCGCACGACCTTCGGCCGGCCGCAGGCACGAAACTTACGCTGCCGCAAACGAACCGGTGCGCCAACTGATCATGCGTAGAGCGGGCAGCTGTTGCTGGGCCCCGGGCAAGCGGCCGTCGACGGAGACCTGAGCCATGACCGCCTGCCACGACTCGAACTGGGGTGACGACCGGACCATGCCCTCGAACAGGCCCACGATGACGGCGTTGCCGTCGTCGGTCAGGGCGTAGACCGGACCGCCGACGTCGCGACCGTCCACCACCATGTCGGCGATGGCGAAACGACCGCCGGTGACCGTGCCGACGGAACCACAGTGCTGGCCGGTCGATCGGCGCAGCTGACACACCGGCAGCCCCGGCACGGCGCGCAGCCCGGGCGCGGCCAGCAGCCGGCGGCCCGTCGGCAGCAGGTCCGAGGCCGTCACATCCCTTGCCAGAGCGATGACTTCGTATTCCACCGGCAGCGTCGAGGCGTCGGCGGAGTCGGTGTCGAGCTGGCGACGGCCGAGCACCACCTCGCCGATCGGGTGATGATCACGGTCGGTCACCGCCGACTGCCCGCCGTCGCACTGCCCGCTGGTGATGGCGACCCGCAGTCGCGGCTCCACCAGTCCCACCATGCAGACGGCGTGGCCCTGATGGATTTCCATGCCGGGCGACGCGGTGACGGCCGGGTCGGCGGTCGCGTGGCCGGGCGCCGCCCAGAGCAGTATCACCGCGAGGGCCGACGCGCCCGCCAACCGCCCGCACCGCCGGCCGAGCTTTTCCATTGGGCCGCACCACCCCTCGTGTTCCTCAGGGGATCGAACGCGCACGTCACTGAACACGGGTATACCCCGCGGGCGGACCGGCAAACTCCTGGTCGGCGCTGGCCGTTTAGCGAAGAAGCGCTGTTCGCACTGGCCGGCAAACGAACACTTCCCCGCCCGCCGGGCGGCCGGGCCACCACGGGCGGCGCCGGGAGCCGGCAACCGCGGTAGGCTGCTGCTCAGGTTGAGTTCACAGCTACGTGTCTAACGGGAGCGGTGTTCGGACACTGTTCACTCCCTTTCTCATCACCAATCGATAGGCGCTTTCATGGCTGTTCTTCATCCCGCACGGTCCGCGGACCGATTCGACCCGGCGGACTGCCGGTACATGGCCGACTTCGCCCGGGCCCACCTGTTCGTCTACGCGCGCAGCCTCGGCACGGTGTTGCGGGTGGAGGGCGAGGTCGACGCGTCGAATGCGCGGGACCTCACCGCGACCATCCGCCGCTTCGGCCGGCTCAAGACTCCGTTGGTACTCGACCTGAGCCGGCTGCGCTTCATCAGCGTCGAGGGCTTCCGCGCGCTGCTGCTGCTCAACGACGAGCTGCGCAAATCGCGGGTGCACTGCTGCGTGGTGCCCGGCGCGGCCATCCGGGCCCTGCTGCGCCTCGTGCACGACAACGGGTTGGCCCTCGCCGATTCGGTGCCGGAGGCGTTCCAGAACATCGAAGACATTGTGCGGGCCCGGCGGGAGTTCCTGTCCGACCTGGCCCGGCCCCGGCCGGCCCGCACCCATGCGGGCAGCAGCGCGGCATCCTGATCGCGGCGCGTGAAGCGTTAGCGGCGTTGGCTTTTCGCCGCGCCACCGGGCCTCACACGGTCAGTTGGCGGGCCAAGCGCGCGCCGATTCACCGCTTCGTCTGGCGCAAACCAGTCAAGTTCATTAAGTTAATGTTTAAGTTACTGAACTAGATGGTATCTGATAGCGGACCGCGCCGAGCGGGCCTGACGTCAGGGCTGTGGTTTTGTCCGCGTCATCGAGGGTATGACCGGCGGTGTTCGGCCCGGGCGGGACTGGGCAGGCCGTGCCGTCCGGGAGGGAGCGCTGGGACACCATGGGAGCTTTGTCGTTTTCGCCCACCACCACGGCGGCGGCGCCGGCCTGGACGCGCATCGACGACTTCGGCGGGTGGCGGGCACACGTTCGGGCGATGGTGTTGGACGAGGTCGCCGACTTCGTCGGAGTGCGACGCGCCGACGAACTCGACCGGGCGGGGATCGGGACCGCGGGCGACATCCTGGTTCAGTTCGTCTCCGGCGGCAAGTGCCTGCGGTCGACGTTCGTCTACCTGGGCTGGCTGTGCGGGGCACCGCGCGACCGGGCGGCGCTGCGGGCCGCCGCCAGTTTCGAGCTGCTGCACGCCTTCGCACTGCTGCAAGACGATGTGATGGACGGTGCGCAGGAACGGCGGGGCCGTCCGGCCGCGCATCTGCAGTTCGGCCGGTGGCATCGGGACCGCGGATTGTCCGGCTCGCCACGGCGATTCGGTGAATCGGCCGCCATCCTGTTGGGCGATCTCTGCCTGATCTGGGCCGAACAGATGCTGCGCGACAGCGGACTCGAAGCGCGCCGCCTGCAGCGCGCGTGGCCACGCTATGACGCCATGCGCGCCGAGCTCGCGGTGGGCCAGTTCGCCGACCTGACCAACGACATCCGGCAGTCACCGGGGCTGGACGCCGTGCTGGAGGTGGCGCGCCGCAAATCGGGTAACTACACGGTGCGCCGGCCGCTGGAAATCGGCGCGACGATGGCCGGGTGTGACGACCGGACGGTGGCCCGGCTGAGCCGCTACGGCGCGGCGGTGGGTGAAGCCTTCCAGCTGCGCGACGACGTGCTGGGCGTCTTCGGCTCGCCGGCGGTCACCGGGAAGCCCTGCGCCGCAGATCTTTTCGAGCGCAAGGCCACCGCCGTGGTGGTGAGCGCCCACCAACTCGCCGATCCGCCGGTCCGGCGTGAACTCACCGAGCTCGCCACTCGTGACGTGCTGGACGCGGCCGCGATCGAGAGGTGGAAAGCGCTGATCGTCGAGACCGGAGCGGTGCGGCTGATCGAGCGGATGATCAGCGACCGCGTCGCGTCGGCACGCGAGCAGCTGTGCGGCCTACCCGTCGACGAATCGGTGCGCGCCGCGCTGGCCGAGATGGCGGCCGTCTGTACGGATCGCGCCGAATGACCGCCGCCGGGACGGGAGTTCGGTGAGCATGCGGGCCATCGAGGGCTCCGCCGATCACGTCGTGGTGATCGGGGCCGGTCTGGCCGGCCTGTCCGCGGCGCTGCACCTGGCCGGTCGAGGGCGGGCGGTCACGGTCGTGGAGCGCGAAGCATGGCCGGGCGGCCGGGCGGGCCGGCGCGACATCGACGGGTATCGGATCGACACCGGCCCCACAGTGCTCACCATGCCGGACATCATCGAGGACACCTTCGCCGCCGTCGGCGACACCCTGGCCCGGCGACTGGAGCTGTGCACGCTGGATCCCGCGTACCGCGCCGTGTTCGCCGACGGCAGCAGCCTCGACGTCCACCGCGATCCGGACCGGATGGCCGACGCCGTCGCCGAGTTCGCCGGCCGCGAGCAGGCGACGGGCTACCGGCGGCTGCGGGCATGGCTGACACGGCTGTACCGCACCGAGTTCGACGGATTCATCGCCGCCAATTTCGATTCACCGCTGTCGCTGCTCACCCCCCGGCTGGCCCAGCTGATCGCGATCGGCGGTTTCCGCAACTGGGACCGCATGGTCAAGCGCTATCTCAGTGATCCGCGGCTGCAGCGCATCTTCACCTTTCAATCGCTGTATGCCGGCGTGGCCCCGCGCGATACCCTGGCGGTGTACGCGGTGATCGCCTACATGGACACGGTCTCGGGCGTGGTGTTTCCGCGCGGCGGCGTGCGGGCGCTGCCCGACGCGCTGGCCGCCGCCGCCTCCGACGCTGGGGTTCAGTTCCGTTATGGCACAACGGTTACCGCGCTCGAGAAGACCGGTGGGCGGGTCGGCGCCGTACTCACCGAACAGGCCGGACGCATCTCCTGCGACGCGGTGGTGCTGACCACCGAGCTGCCGCAAACCTATGCGCTGCTGGGCCGCACACCGCGTCGCGCGCTGCGGTTGCGGCACTCCCCCTCGGCGGTGGTGGCGCATGTGGGTTGTCCCGCGGTGGCATCGCAGACCGCGCACCACACCATCTTGTTCGGCGACGCCTGGGATCACACGTTCGCCGACATCATCGGCGCCGGCCAACTCATGCGGGATCCGTCGCTGCTGGTCACCCGGCCGACGGCCAGCGACCCGACGCTGGCTCCGCGAGGACGCGACCTGCTCTATGTGCTCGCCCCGGCGCCGAACCTGGAATCGGGCGGCATCGACTGGGACAGCGTCGGGCGCGGCTACGTCGACGACCTCATCGCGCTCGTCGGTCAGCGGCTTCTTCCCGGTTTACCAGGCAGCGCAACGGTTTTGGATGTCGTCACGCCCGCGGACTGGGCGCGCCGGGGCATGGCCGCGGGCAGTCCGTTCGCGCTCGCGCACACGTTCGCCCAAACCGGCCCGTTCCGCCCGGCCAACATGGTGCGCGGCATCGACAACGCGGTGCTCGCCGGATCCTCCACGGTGCCCGGGGTCGGGGTGCCGACCACCCTGATCTCCGGGCGACTCGCCGCGGACCGCATCACCGGCGTCAGCAAGCGAACGCCCGCGCGCATCGACATGAAAGCCGGTTCGCCATGATGCGCAGCGAATGGGCCGCGGCCGGAATCGAGGATCCGCTGCTGCGCGAGGGGTATCGCCGATGCCGCGAGCTCAACGCCGCGCACGGCCGCACCTTCTTCCTGGCCACCAGGTTGCTCGCACCCGACCAGCGCCCGCCCGTGCACGCACTGTACGGCTTCGCCCGCTACGCCGACGACATCCTCGACGACCTCGACCCGCGGGTGGGCCCCGCGGTGCGCGCCCGGCGGCTGCAACGGCTGTCGGAGCGTCTCTTCTCCGGCGGTGCGCACGCCGACGATCCGTTGGTGGCCGCGGTCACCCACACCGCGCGGCGCTACCGGATCAGCTCCCAACTGTTCGCGGACTTTTTGGCCTCGATGCGCATGGACCTGACCGTCACCGACTATCCGGACCGGGAAGCGCTCAACCGCTACATGCGCGGATCCGCGGAAGCCATTGGGCTGCAAGTGCTCCCGATACTGGGTACCGTGACGCCGGTGGACGAGGCCGCACCCTATGCGGCGGCCCTGGGCCGGGCGTTCCAGCTCACCAACTTCCTGCGCGACGTCGACGAAGACCTGGCGCGCGGCCGGGTGTACCTGCCTGCGGACGAACTCGCCGCCGACGGCGTCGACCGGGCGCTGCTGATGTGGTGCCACGAGCACCGCCGCACCGATCCGCGGGTGCGCCGGGCGCTGATCGCACAGCACCACATCGCCCGTCAGACATACCGATTCGCCACCGCCGGGATCGCGGTCCTGCAGCACCGCTCACGGCCGTGCGTGGCGGCCGCGGCGGCGTTGTATTCGGAGATCCTGGACTGCATCGAGAAAAGCGATTTTGCGGTCTTCGACCACCGGGCCACCGTGGGCACAGCGCGACGGCTGCGGGTCGGCGCGGTGGGGCTGATCCGCTCGTGGCGGGCGCGCAACAGCGGTCGGGATATTCGGTCGGGGGCCGCATGAGCGATCGGTGGCAATACCTGGTGGTGCTCACGGCCTGTCTGGTGGTCACCGCGCCGCTGGAGATCGCGGGTGCGGGCGTCTACCGGAGGTGGCGACGGCTCGCCGCGGCGGTGCTGCCGGTGGCCGCGGTGTTCTTGCTCTGGGATGAGATCGCCGTGGCCGCGCGGGTGTGGACGTACGACCACGCCTACCTGTGCGGGCTGAGCATCCCCGTTCGGGTGCCGATCGAAGAGTTGCTGTTCTTTCTCATCATCCCGGTGTGTGCGGTGCTGACCTACAACGCGGTGAGCACCATCCTGGACAAGGTGCGCCGCCGATGACCGGCCTGGGCTACACCCTGCCGGCCGCACTGGCGGTGGTGATCGTGTGCGCCGCGGAGTTGACGGTGCTGCGGACCGGGCTCTTTCGCCGGCCGGCCTACTGGCTGTCGATGCTTATCGTGCTGGGATTCCAGGTGCCGGTGGACGGCTGGCTGACCAAACGCAGCTCGCCCGTGGTGATCTACGACGACCGGCAGATCAGCGGGTTGCGTTTCCCGTTCGACATCCCGGTGGAGGATTTTCTGTTCGGCTTCGCGATGGTCACCGCGGTGCTGCTGCTCTGGGAACGACGACGTGCGCGCCGGTGACACGCGCCCCGCCCCGGGCAACCTGGCGGCCGCGTTCGACGCCGGCGCCGCGACCTACGACCGGCTGGTCGGCGCCAGCCCGGGCTACCATGCGCAGCTGCTGCTGTCGGCGCGCAGGATGCGAATCCCGCACGACGGCAAGGGCTTACGCCTGCTCGACGCTGGCTGCGGAACCGGTGCGTCGACGGCCGCGCTGCTCGCCGTCGCGCCGGCGGCCGACATCGTCGCGGTCGACGCGTCGCGCGGCATGCTGGACGTGGCGCTGGCCAAACGGTGGCCGGCCTCGGTCCGGTTCGTGCACGCTCCCGTCCAGCGACTGGCAGAACACGGGATCACCGGGCCGTTCGACGGCGTGCTGGCCGCCTACCTGATCCGCAACGTCGCCGACCGCGACGAGCAGCTACGGCGGTTCCGCACCCTGCTGCGGCCCGGCGCAACCCTTGCGGTGCACGAATATTCGGTGCGCGACTCCGCCGCCGCCACGCTTGCCTGGCACGCCCTCTGCTGGGGCATCATCATTCCCGCCGGGTGGTGGCGCAGCGGGGATACCGCGCTGTACCGCTACCTGTGGCGCAGCGTGCTCGCATTCGACGGCGCCACCCGGTTCCGGGCCCGACTGGCCGACGCCGGCTTCACCGCCGTCCACAGCGAGACTATGCCCGGCTGGGAAGCCGGCATCGTGCACACCTTCCTCGCGGACGCACCCTCATGACCGCGCGTGCCACCGACCGCCGCCGTCGGATACTGCCCGCGCCAACCGGATTGCCGGATGCCGGTGCGCTGCCGTCCCGCCCACGGGTGGCGGTGGTGGGCGGCGGGATCGCGGGCCTGACCGCCGCCACCGGGCTCGCCGAGCGCGGCGTCGCCGTCGAGGTCATCGAACGTGAGCACTACCTCGGCGGCCGGGTCGGCGGCTGGACCGAACACCACGACGGAACCGACCTCGCGATGAACCGCGGCTTCCACGCGTTCTTCCGGCAGTACTACAACCTGCGCGCGTTGCTCGCGCGCCTCGATCCGCGCCTGCGAATGCTGGTGCCGGTCAACGATTACCCGCTCATCGACGCGGCGGGACGACGAGACAGCTTCCGCGGCCTGCCGCGTACCCCGCCGCTGAACGCCATGGCCTTCGCCGTGCGCAGTCCCACCTTCCGGCTGCGTGACTTCGCCCGCATCGACGCTCGTGCCGCCGCGCCACTGGCCGCGGTGTCGGTGCCCGGAACCTACCGGCGCCTGGACCACATCGATGCCGCGACGTTCCTCGAGGACATCCGATTCCCCGAGGCCGCACGGCATCTGGCATTCGAGGTGTTCTCCCGCAGCTTCTTCGCCGACCCGGCCAAACTGTCGGCCGCCGAGTTGGCGACAATGTTCCACATCTATTTCCTGGGGTCGGCCGAGGGCCTCATCTTCGACGTTCCGAACGCCAACTACGACAGCGCACTGTGGCAGCCGTTGCGCAGCTATCTCGAACAACGCCACGTCCGGTTCCGGCTTGGCACCAGCGTCGGAAGCATCGACGCGGCGAATCGCTTTGCCGTGCATACCGATACCGATGAGGAGCTGGAGGTGGACGCCGTGGTGCTGGCCACAGACGTCGCCGGCCTGCAGCGGATCGTCGCCGCCTCGCGCGGCCTGGCCAACGGGGAGTGGCGCGATCGGATCGCGGGGTTGCGCACCGCGCCGCCGTTCGCCGTCCATCGGTTCTGGCTCGACCGCCCGGTCTCGCCGCGGCGCCCGGCGTTTCTGGGCACCGCCGGGCACAAGCCGCTGGACAACATCAGCGTGCTGGACCGGTATGAACGCGAAGCGCGCGCCTGGGCCGGAGCGCATCATGGTTCGGTCGTCGAATTGCATTCCTACGCCTTGGATTCGGCGCCGTCGGGGGCGGCGGCGCTACGCGAACTGAGGCGGATCTATCCCGAGACCGCCGCCGCGCAGATCGTGCACGAGACGCTGTTGCACCGCAGCGACTGTCCGCTGTTCGCCCGGGCGGCTACCCGCACCGGCCCACGGTGGTGACGCCCACCCCGGGCCTGCTGCTGGCCGGTGACGCCGTACGGATCGACCTGCCGGTGGCCCTCATGGAGCGCGCCGCGACCACGGGTTGGTGCGCGGCCAACCATCTGCTCAAGCGCTGGGGATTGGCCGGGCACCCGCTGGTCACCGTCCCCACCGAAGGCCGGTCACGCCTGCTGCGCTGGCTGGCCAACCGCGAAGGGGCCACCCGATCATGAACATCCGCGCACAGCTGCGACACTTGCGACCGTCCGTCCGCGCCAAAGACTGGCCGCTGCAGGTCATTCCGCGCACACCCTGGGCCGATCAGCGTCCGACCTTTCGCGAGGCGCAACCCGCCGTCATCGACGCCGCGCTGCAGCGCTGCCGCCGGCAACCCACCGGGAACTGGTACGCGTTCGCCGCCAGCACGCACGTCGAGCGCGGGCGGCCGTTGGGGGCGCGCGTCGCCGGCGTCGATCTCGTCGCCTGGCGCGACGCCCGCGGTGCGCTGTGCGTCGGGCCGCGCAGTTGCCCCCACCTGGGGGCCGACCTGGCCACCGGGACCGTGTGTGGGGGCACGCTGATCTGTCGGTGGCACGGGCTGCCCCTGGACGGCCGCGCACGCGAATTCGGTTGGGCGCCACTGCCCAGTCACGACGACGGCACCCTGGCCTGGGTGCGCCTCGATGCGGTGGGAGGCGAGACGCCGTCACCTCGACCGGTGATACCGCCGAGGCCGGCCGGCCACACGCTGGCCTCGGTCGCTCACCTGGTGGGCGTGTGCGAACCTGCCGACATCATCGCCAACCGGCTCGACCCCTGGCACGGCGCATGGTTTCACCCCTACTCGTTCGCCCGGCTGGAGGTGCTGGCCACGCCCACCGAAGACGCCGACCGCTTCCTGGTGGCGGTGACCTTCCGGATCGGACGGCTGGGTGTGCCGGTGGTCGCGGAGTTCGATTGCCCGGAGGCGCGCACCATCGTGATGCGCATCGTGGACGGCGAAGGGACCGGGAGTGTCGTCGAAACCCACGCGACCCCAATAGGTTCCGGCCCGGACGGCCGTCCCCGCACCGCGGTGTTGGAAGCGGTCATCGCGCATTCGGACCGGCCCGGGTTCGCGCGCGCCTTGCGGGCGGCGCCGCTGCTCACCCCGGTGATGCGCTATGCGGCCGGCCGGCTGTGGCGGGACGATCTGGCCTACGCCGAACGCCGCTACGAGGTCCGCAGCCAGAACCGTTAGGACGCGTCGAGGGAGGTATTCGCCGTCGCCGCCGGGTCATGGTGCGTAGTTGCTCAGCGGAAATTCCGTGCCGCATGCCAAAGACGACGACGGCTACTACCACTGTTTCCAAGAGATCGAGCAGCTGGTGCGCGGCCGGCTTGCCGACGGGCAGCGGCACCGTCACGAGACGGCGTTGAAAGAGCGGCGGCGAACCGGCGGCCACCCGGCGCACACCGCCGCCCCCGGACGATTAACGCGAGAAAGGCGAAACCGCCGTAGGGTAATGTCCACCGCCTGGGCCCACAACGCTGCGGGTTTGCCCGGGGTCCGAAAACGCCCGCGTGGTTCGGGGGTCGCCGGTGGCGGTCGCCGATACGCTGGTCAGCGTGTCGGGCCGGAAGGATGCGGGTAAGTGACCAAGCGCGGCGCCGCTGATCGGCGACTGGATCGGACCGAACTCGAGAAGTTGATGTCGGCCGACATGCGTGCGATCACTGCGCAGTCCGACCGCATCGGCCGGCACTTCGCTCGCCAGAACAACGTCAGCGGCACGGACTTCCACGCGTTGCTGCATATCATGGTCGCCGAAACCGCGGGAACGCCGTTGACGCCGGCCCAGCTGCGCCAGCGGATGGACGTGTCGCCGGCGGCCATCACCTACCTGGTGGATCGCATGATCGATGCCGGGCACATCCGCCGCGAACCCGACCCGCAGGACCGCCGCAAGACGCTGCTGCGCTACGAGAAACCGGGCATGGCGCTGGCGCATTCGTTCTTCACCCCGCTGGGCGCCGAGCTGCGCGACGCCCTGGCCCATCTGTCCGACCGTGACTTGGCGGCAGCACATCGGGTCTTCACCGCGATGATCGAGGCGATGTCCGCCTTCGAATCCCGGCTGGCCGCATCGACTTCCAAACCGCCCGCCGCTCCCGGCCGCAAGCGTGCGACGACCGCGGGACGTCGCGGCGCGCCACGCTGAGCACGGTCGCTACTGCACCTTCGACCGCCACGTCGCCGGCCCTAGGCGAGGCGGATCAGCTCGACGGCACGCAAGCCCGCCAGGTCGGCGACACCACAGCCGTGCAGACACACCCGCAACTCGTCGATGAACGGCTGCAGCCAATCGACCACGGCGGCAGAGGATTCGATCGCCGCCGGCAACAGTGGCCGCGCTACCGCCACCACGTCGGCACCCAACGCGATCGCCTTGGCCGCGTCCATGCCCGTCCGAATACCACCGGAGGCCACCAAGGGGATCTCCGGCAGCAGCCGGCGCACCTCGACGATCGCGCGCGCGGTGGGCACACCCCAGTCCGCCAGGTCCGGATAGCGTAGCTCGCCGTACCGCACGAACTGTTCGACGCGCGACCAGGAAGTGCCTCCGGCACCCGCCACATCAATACCGGCGACCGGCGGTTGTCCTTCTCCCCCAACAAGTTCCGCGGCGGCCGCACCGCCGATGCCGTGGCCGACCTCTTTGAGCAGCACCGGATAATCGAGCGCGGCGGCGGCTTCGCGCAGCCTGCTCAGCGAGCCGGAGAAGTCGGTGTCCCCGTTGTGCTGCATCGCCTCCTGCAACGGATTGGTGTGCACGGCCAAGGCGTCCGCACCCACCCGATCGAGCGCCTTCACCAGATGAGGAACCGCCGTCTTCGCCAGCTGCGACAAACCGATGTTGCCGAACAGCAAGACATCCGGGGCCACATCGCGAACCGCGAAGCTGTCCGCGGCGCGTTCGCCCAGCGCGCTGTCGAGCATGATCCGTTGCGACCCCAGCATCATGCCGATTCCCAGCTGCTGAGCGGCTGCGGCCAGATTCCGGTTGATCGTCTTCGACATCTCGGCGCCCCCGGTCATGGCGCCGATGAGGATCGGCGCCCGCAGGTTCGCCCCGAAGAACGAGGTGGACACGTCGATGTCGCCCAGACTGGTCTGTGTCAGTGCGTGGTAGGGCAATCGGTAGCGGTCCAACCCGGTTGTGACGCCGTCGAATTCCACCGGGTCGCTCAGACACACGTCGATGTGCCGTCGTTTCCGGTGTGTCATCGCGTCCATCGGGGCCCCCGCCGGGTGTCCATAATGTCCATAGTGCCCCTTTTCGAGTGCCGCCAACGCATCGGCGTACGACGCGTCATTTCAGTTGATTAATGTTTAATAAACTGAAAGGCTTGATTTCGTGGTGTGGGAACGCGTGGCCGCCGCCGTGACCGGTCCGCGTTCCTGGCTGCTGGCCGCGGTCGCGGTGCTGGCCGGCGTCGGCGTGATGGCTCTGGTCGGGCCGAACACGGCGGCGGGCCAGGCGCCGCAGTCACTGCCGCAGCACTCGCCGTCCGCCCGGGTCACCGCGCTGGCCGGGCAGTTCCCCGGCGGCGACCGGACCCCGCTGATCGTGGTGGTCAGCCGCGCCGACGGCGCCGTGCTCGGCCCCGCCGATCTCGGCGCGGCCCGGGCGGCCCGTGACCGCGCCCAGGCCGCCGCGCAACCCGGCGCCGCACCGGCGCAGCCGCTGACGCCCTCGCAAGACGGCAAGGCCGCCCTGGGCATCGTGCCGCTGAGCACCACCTTGTCGGGTCTGGCCCTCAACGATGCGGTCAGCGCGCTGCGCACGGCCGCCGCGAGGGGGCTGGCGGCGGATTTGCAGGTGCACGTCACCGGCGGGCCGGCGTTCGGCGCCGACATCGCCGGCGCGTTCACGCACGCCAACGTCACCCTGCTCGCGGTGACCGCCTCGGTGGTGGCGCTGCTGCTGATCGCCACCTACCGCTCCCCCGTGCTGTGGCTGGTCCCGCTGCTGGTGGTCGCCTTCGCCGACCGGGTGGCCGCGGCAGTTGGCACCGCGGTGGCGTCGCTCACCGGGTTGAGCTTCGACGGCGCCACCTCCGGGATCACCAGCGTGCTGGTTTTCGGCGCCGGCACCAATTACGCACTGTTGCTGATTTCGCGCTACCGCCAGGAACTGCACCGCCATGCCGGCCATCGTGACGCCCTGCGCCGGGCCGTGCACCGGGCGGGACCGGCCATCGTCGCCAGCAACGCGACCGTGGTGCTGGCGCTGCTCACCCTGCTGCTCGCGGCCACCCCCAGCACCCGCAGTCTGGGCGCGCTGGCGGCGTGCGGTCTGATGATCGCCGCGGTTTCGGTGCTGGTGGTCCTGCCCCCGCTGTTGGCGGTGTGCGGCCGGCGGTTGTTCTGGCCGTTCATTCCGGTGGACCGGCCGGCGACCGAGTCCGGGGCGTGGCGCCGGGTCGCGGAATGGGTGGCCGGGCGTCCCGCGCTGGTCGCGGTGGCCGCGGTCGCGGTGCTGGCGGCCCTGGGTGGTGGATTGTGGGGGACCCGGATCGGGTTGTCACAGACCGAACAGTTCCGTGTCCGGGCGGATTCGGTGGCCGGTTATCACGTGCTGGCCCAGCACTTTCCGGCCGGTTTGGCCAACCCGACGCTGGTCGTCGCCGACACCGGCCATGCTGCGGCCGTGCACCAGGCGATCGCGGCCACCCCCGGTGTGGTCTCGGCGACCGAGTCCGGCCGTTCGCCCTCCGGGTTGACGCAGTGGTCGGTGGTGATCGACGCGCCACCGTCGTCGGTTCGCGCGTTCGATATCGTTGCCGCGCTGCGGAATTCGATGCGAGCCGCCGACTCCGGCGCGCTGGTGGGCGGGGCCGACGCGGCGGCCCTCGATGTTCGCGATGCCGCCACCCACGACCGGGTGCTGATGATCCCCGCGATCCTGGCCGTCATCCTGATCGTCCTCGCCGTGCTGCTGCGGTCGGTGATGGCGCCGCCGGTCCTGCTGGTCGCGACGATGCTGGGCGCGCTGGGCGCACTCGGCCTGGGCGGCTGGGTCAGCCTGCACCTGTTCGGTTTTCCGGCGCTGGACTACACCACGCCGCTGTTCGCATTCCTGTTCCTGGCCGCCCTCGGCGTGGACTACACCATCTTCCTGGTCACCCGCGCCCGCGAGGAAGCCGCCCGGCACGGGACCCGGCAGGGCATGGTCGAGGCGGTGGCGGCCACCGGTGGTGTGATCACCAGCGCCGGAATCGTTTTGGCCGCGGTGTTCTGCGTGCTCGCGGTGTTGCCGCTGATGGTCCTGACGCAGTTGGGCATCATCGTCGGCCTCGGCATTCTGCTGGACACCTTCGTGGTGCGCACCCTGGTGATCCCGGCGTTGTTCACCCTCGTCGGCGACCGAATCTGGTGGCCCAACAACCCCTCTCGACACGAACGGAGCACGCCGTGAACAGGTCGATACTCGGCGCAACCAGCCTGGCCGTCGCCGCGGACGCCGGCGCCGGAAGCCTGGCCGGCGCCAAGGCCGACCCGCGGTGGTATGCGCGGCTGCGCCAGCCCGCCTATCAACCGCCCCGCGCCGCGTTTCCCCTCGCGTGGACCACGCTGTACGCCGATATCGCGGCCACGTCGCGCGGCGCCCTGGCGTTGTCGCCCTATCCGTTGTGGTGCGGCTTCGCCACCGTGTTGTCCACCCACATCTGGCGCCTCAACCGTTAGCCCGCACCGCCGATGCCCGCGCTGTTGTGGTTCCGCCGCGACCTTCGCCTGCACGATCATCCGGCGCTGTCGGCCGCGGCGGACAGTGACGAGGTGCTCGCCTGCTTCGTGCTCGATCCGCGGCTGCAGAGGTCGTCCGGGCCGCGCCGGCTGCAGTTCCTGGGCGACTCGCTGCGGGTGCTGCGCGACGAGCTGGACGGTCGGCTGCTTGTCACCCGCGGGCGGCCCGACATCCGAATTCCCGGAATCGCCAAGGCAATCGGCGCCTCGTCGGTGCACGTCTCGGAGGACTTCACGCCGTTCGGGAAGCGCCGGGACGCCCGGGTGCGCGCGGCGCTGGCGTCGGTCCCGCTGGTAGCGACCGGATCGCCGTATCTCGTTGCGCCGGGCCGCGTCACCAAGCCGGACGGCTCGCCCTACCAGGTGTTCACCCCGTTTCTGCGGCGGTGGCGCGACACCGGCTGGCGACCACCGGCGAAAACCGGCGCCGCATCCGCGCGCTGGCTGGATCCGGCGCGGCTGGGCATCACCGACTGCGAAATCCCCGACCCCGGCGCCACGCTCGACTTGGCGGCCGGTGAGGCGGCGGCGCGAAACCAGTGGAAGTCCTTCGTGGACAACGGGTTAGCGAACTACGCCGACGATCGCCACCGGCCCGACATCGAGGGCACCAGCCGGATGTCGGCGCACCTGAAGTTCGGCACCATCCATCCGCGCACGCTGGTCGCCGATCTCGACCTACGTGCCGCCGGAGCGCGAGCGTACCTGCGGGAGTTGGCCTTTCGCGACTTCTATGCCGACGTGCTGCATCACCGGCCGGCCAGCGCGTGGCGCAACTGGAACAGCGCCTTCGACGCCATCCGCACCGACACCGGCGCCGGGGCCGGCCGCCGCTTCGAGGCCTGGAAGGCCGGCGAAACCGGTTTTCCGTTCGTCGACGCCGGAATGCGCCAGCTGCGCCAGACCGGATTCATGCACAACCGGGTGCGCATGACCGTTGCCTCTTTCCTGGTGAAGGACCTTCACCTGCCCTGGCAGTGGGGCGCGCACTGGTTTCTGCAGCAGTTGGTGGACGGCGACCTGGCGAACAACCAGCATGGCTGGCAATGGTGTGCGGGCTGCGGCACCGACGCCGCACCCTACTTCCGGGTGTTCAACCCCGCCGCCCAGGGCGAAAAATTCGATCCCTCCGGCGACTACATCCGCCGCTGGGTGCCCGAATTGCGGTGCGCCGACGACCCACACCTGCGCACCGGCGAGCGACCGCCCGGTTACCCGGCGCCGATCGTCGACCACGCGACCGAACGCGCCGAAGCGCTGCGCCGCTATCGGAGCATGTGAACCGCCGTGCTGGTGACCGTCACCGACGTCGACGCGGGCGACGTCAACTTCCATTTCAAGGTGGACGCGCAGCCGCAACCAAAAAGCTAGCGGGAGGCCTTCTTTCGTTCGATGTCGGCCAGCGCGGCGGCCAGCTCGGCCCGCTGCGCGGCCGAACTCTCCCAGGACAGCTGACGATTCTTGACCACCTTGGCCGGTGCGCCGACCGCGATCGAGTAGTCCGGGATGACACCGCGGACCACCGCGTGCGAGCCGAGCACGCAGCCGCGCCCGATGGAAGTGCCGCGCAGCACCGTCACCTTCACCCCCACCCAGGTGTCCGGCCCGATGCGGACCGGGGACTTGACGATCCCCTGGTCCTTGATCGGGACGTTGATGTCGTCCATGCGGTGGTCGAAATCGCAGACGTAGCACCAGTCGGCCATCAACACCGAATCGCCGAGCTCGATGTCCAGGTAGGCGTTGATCACGTTGTCGCGGCCCAGCACCACCTTGTCACCGAACCGCAGCGAGCCCTCGTGCGCGCGGATGGTGTTCTTGTCGCCGATGTGCACCCAGCGGCCGATCTCAAGCTGCGCGAGCTCGGGCGTGGCATGGATCTCCACGCCCTTGCCCAGAAACACCATGCCGCGGGTAATGATGTGCGGGTTGGCCAGCTTGAACTTCAGCAGCCGCCAATACCGCACCAGGTACCAGGGGGTGTAGGCGCGGTTGCGCAGCACCCATTTCAGCGAGGCCAGGGTGAGGAACTTGGCCTGGCGCGGGTCGCGCAGATTCGATCCACGCCAACGGCGATGGAGTGGAGCGCCCCACATGGTCGTCATGGCCGGACAGCCTATCGAAGCAGCCACGGGTTACCCTCACCTGTACTCGATCGCTGCTCATCGAGGCGAGTCAAGCCGACGGCCGCGGAAGGATTTGGGAAATCGAGGTGCTTGCCCGACAACTCCTCAGCCGTCTTCGGCGATGGTCATCGATGCTGCTGGCGGCGGTCGTCACGACGGGGGCCGGCGCGTGCGGCAACACCGACTCGTGGGTGGAAGCGTCGGCCGCGCAAGGCTGGCCCGCCCAGTACGCCGACGCCGCCAACAGCGGCTACACCAGCACCGGCGGGGCCAGCAAGCTCGCGTTGCAGTGGACCCGCTCGGTCAAGGGCAGCCTGGCCGCCGGGCCGGCGCTGAGCGCCCGCGGTTACCTGGGCCTCAACGCCCAGACCCCGGCCGGCTGTTCGCTGATGGAGTGGGAGAACACCGACAACGGCCGGCAGCGGTGGTGCGTGCGGCTGGTCCAGGGCGGCGGCTTCGCCGGTCCGCTGCTCGACGGCTTCGACAACCTCTACGTCGGCCAGCCCGGGGCGTTCCTGTCGTTTCCGGTGACCCAGTGGACCCGCTGGCGCCAGCCGGTGATCGGCATGCCCACCACCCCGCGGTTCCTCGGGCACGGCCAGTTGCTGGTGGTCACGCATCTGGGACAGGTGCTGGTCTTCGACTCCCATCGCGGCCAGGTGGCCGGCAGCCCGCTGGATCTGGTGGACGGCGTCGATCCCACCGACGCGACGCGCGGGCTGGCCGATTGCGCGCCGGCCCGCCCGGATTGCCCGGTGCCCGCCGCCCCCGCCTTCTCGGCGGCCACCGGGATGGTGGTGCTCGGCGTCTGGCAGCCGGGCGCGCCCAGCGCGGGCCTGGTGGGGCTGAAGTATCACCCCGGGCAGTCCCCGCTGCTGACCCGGGAGTGGACCAGCGACGCGGTGGGCGCCGGTGTCATCGCCAGCCCGGTGCTGTCCGCGGACGGGTCGACGGTCTACGTCAACGGGCGCGACCAGCGGCTGTGGGCGCTGCGCGCGGCGGACGCGAAGGTGAAGTGGTCGGCGCCGCTGGGATTTTTGGCGCAGACGCCGCCGGCGGTCACCCCGCAGGGGCTGATCGTGGCGGGCGGCGGCCCGGACACCCGGCTGGCGGCGTTCCGGGACGCCGGCGACCACGCCGACCAGGTGTGGCGCCGCGACGACCTGATCCCGCTGTCGTCGTCCAGCCTGGCGGGTGTCGGCTACACGGTGGTCAGCGGGCCGCCGGCCAACGGCGCGCCGGGATGTCGGTGCTGGTTTTCGATCCCGGTGACGGCCACACGCTGAACAGCTATCCGCTGCCGGCGGCGACCGGCTATCCGCTGGGCGTTTCGGTCGGCAGCGATCGCCGGGTGGTGGCCGCGATCAGCGACGGTCAGGTTTACGGTTTCGCACCGGCCTGAGCCGGCCATACTGTTGGCGTGCCGATCGACGACCCAACGACCAGCCCCCGGACCGGTGACGTCGCCACCACCAACACCGCCGACCTGGTGGCCACGCTGGTGTTGCTGGTCGTGCACGGCGGCCTGTTCGCGGCGACCTACGTGCTGCTGGGACTGCTGGTGATGAGCACCGACCCGTGCGGCTATCAGAAGTGCGGCGACCCCGCCTGGATCGACCGGGCCATGAACCTGAACATCTGGGCCGGCGCGACCCTGCTGGTCATCGACATCGCGGTCGCGGTGGTCTTGCTGGTGCGCCGCAAGCGGGCGTTTTTCGTCCCGATCATCGGCTGCCTGGCGCAGGTGGCGCTGGCGGTCGCCGCCGCGGCGATGGAGCTGCGGGCCGGACCGGTCTGAGCCGGTTAGATCGCCAGCGGTGGGATCGCGTTGCGCGGCACCTGGGCCTGCACCGGCCCGCCGAACGCCGGCAGCATCTCGCCGGGGGCGAAGTAGAAGATCAGCTGGTCGTCGGTGATGGCGAAGTTCTGGTAGTGCGACGGGTCATGCCCGGTGGAGGGCAAAATCGCGGCGCCCAACGGGGTTTGGCGTTCCAGGTCGCGCTGCACGATCGGGAAGATCGCGTCCAGCGGGGCGGCGTTGGGCGCAAACAGATTGTCGAAGGTCAGCGGCTGCTTGGTGCCCAGGTTGTAGTTGAACGCCTTGTACCAGATCGACGACCGGGTTCCCCCGACGTCCTGGAAGAACTTGAGCACGACGCTGCGGGTGTTGTGCGGCGGCTGCCCGGCGCTGTGCTGCTCGGTGGTGGCCTCCAACTGGTAGGGCTGATCCCGCCCGCCGGAACTCTGCGCGACGTTGACGAAGCCGTCCCGGTTCTGGGTGATGTAGTCGGTCAGGGCCTGCTCGTCGGGGTAGTCGGCGGGAAACACCATGTTGATGGTGTAGTTGGGCCCGGCGGCGCGCAGCCGGCACATCTGCCCGTCCTCGAGGCTGCCGCCGAGGGCGGCGCACGACGGGGGCTCGGCGGCGGCCGGCCAGCCCAACAAGACCGCCGGCGCGAGCAACGCAGCGGCTAGCAGATAACGCATCGTGGATTTGTCCTCGCAGACATGCCAGGGCGGGGGCGGCGGAAATGGGACCGCCGCCAGCGTACCCGGGCGCTACCGGGAGGGTTGGCAGACGAACGCCGTCACCTGCCCGGAGGTCCGCGCGCCGATCCGGGTGATCACCACCGACAGCGGGCGACTCCCGCGCAGCCGCATCCGTTTGCGCAGCGCGTCGGGGTCCACCCGCACCCCGCGCACCAACACCTCCAGCGCCCCGCAGTCCGAGGCCGTCAACGCCTGCCGAAGCCGTCGTTCGTCGAAGGCCAGCTGCTCGAGCACCCGCAACCCGCGCACCGTCGCGGGCAGCCGATCGCCGGAGAGGTAGGCGATGTCGGGGTCGAGCTGCCACAGCCCGTGCCGGGCGCCGTAGTGGCGCACCAGCCCGGCCCGCACCACGGCGCCGTCCGGGTCGACGATCCAGCGCCCGACCGGGCGCACCGGGCAGTCGTCCGGGTCGGCGTCGGTGATCTGTTCGCCGCGATCGAGCACCGTCGCCCGCCGCCGCACCCCGGACTCGGTCAACCTCGCCGACCACAGGCACGCCTCCCGGACCGAACCGCGATACGACGTCACCTCGATCTCCCCGGCGAAGCCGAGCCGTCGCACCTGTTCGAAATCGATTCCGGGAGCACACTTTACGACGAAATCCCGGCCGCGGTAGCTGTCCAGCAGCGGGCTGAGGCCGGGCTGGTAGTCATCGATGCGCAACCGCCGCCGACCGTCAACGCGTCGCGCGGGGTCGACGATGAGCACGGCGTCGCGGGTGACCGGGTGCAGCGCGTCGGCGCGGCACAGCCAGGCCGCCGAGCCGATGTTGTGGCGCGCCATCGCCAGCCGCACCGGATCGATGTCGCTGCCCACCGCCGTCACCCCACGGGCGCGCAGCGCGGCCAGTTCGGTGCCAATCGAACAGGTCACGTCGTGCACAACGACGCCCGGCCCGGCCAGCCGCCCGGCCCGGTGCACCGCCACCGGCGCCGCGGTGGCCTGCTGCAACGCCTCGTCGGTGAACAGCCAGTCCGACACGCCTAGCTCGCCCAGTTTCTCCGAGGCGCGGCGGCGCAACAGCACGGTCTCCACCAGCAGCGGGGTCCGCTCGCCGAATCGGGCGCGGGCGGCCGCGATGTCAGCGATCCGGGTCGCGTCGCTCAGCTCGAGTTCGGCGACGGCCGCCAGGGCGCCCACACCCGCATCGGACCGCAGGTAAGCGACGTCGGGGAGGCTGAACACTCAGGTGGGTTTGACCCCGGTCACCATCACGTTGTAGAACCAGCCCTTCGGGACCACCCGGCGCCAGATGTTGGCGTCCACCCAGCTCAGCGTCTTCCAGCCGTTGAACGCGAATTTCGCCCAGCCCCAGCCCAACCGCCCGGGCGGCACCGAGGCCTCGAAGGTGCGCACCGGCCAGCCGAACATCGCGGCGGTGAACTCCTCGCTGACGGTGCGCACCTCGGTGGCGCCGGCGTTGGCCGCCATCCGCTCCAGGTCGCCGGGGGTGAAGGTGTGCAGGTCGACGATGGCCTCCAGCGCGGCGGCCCGGGAGGATTCGTCGAGTTCGGCCTGCGGGCGCCGCCAGCTGCCCAGCCCGGGAAGCTTGGTGACGTTGGTGGCGATCCGCCAGGTCAGCGTGGACAGCTCGCGGGCGTAGACGTCGCCGGCGCTGGTCGGCTCGCCGGCGAAGACGAACCGGCCGCCCGGGCGCAGCACCCGGATCACCTCCCGCAGCGACAGCTCG
This sequence comes from Mycobacterium sp. MAC_080597_8934, assembly GCF_000523975.1. Lineage (NCBI taxonomy): Bacteria > Bacillati > Actinomycetota > Actinomycetes > Mycobacteriales > Mycobacteriaceae > Mycobacterium > Mycobacterium sp. MAC_080597_8934. Next base: position 107,102 of record NZ_JAOS01000022.1, read on the forward strand.
ACGTCGGGGATGTGGTGCAGCACGGCGTGGCCGACGACCAGGTCGAAGGTGTCGTCCTCGTAGGGGATGCCCTCGGCGTCGGCGACCCGGCCGTCGATGTCCAGGCCCAGCGACTGCCCGTTGCGGGTGGCGACCTTGACCATGCCCGGCGAAAGGTCGGTCACCGACCCGCGCCGCGCCACCCCGGACTGGATCAGGTTGAGCAGGAAAAACCCTGTGCCACAACCCAATTCGAGTGCTCGGTCGTAGGGCAGCTCGCGCAGCACGTGCTCGGGGACGATGGCGTCGAAGCGGCCGCGCGCGTAGTCGATGCAGCGCTGGTCATAGGAGATCGACCACTTCTCGTCGTAGGTCTCGGCTTCCCAGTCGTGGTAGAGCACCTGGGCCAGCTTGCTGTCGTGCCGGGCGGCTTCCACCTGTTCGGCGGTGGCGTGCGGCGTCGGAACGGCGTCGGTCGATCTGGTCATGAAGGGCAAGCCTAACCGCCGTGCGGATCCGCCCCCGCGTCGCCGCCCTGACCAGCGGAGAACACCTCCACGTAGCGCCGCTGTTCGGCGGCGAGCCGCTCGGCGCGGGGCAGCTCGAACACGGCGTCGACACCGGCCTTGGCGGCGGCCAGCGCGTGCCGCGGGCCGTCCAGAAACCGGCGCGCCCACGCCGCGGCGGCGTCGTACACGTCGTCGGGGGCCACCATTTCGTCGATCAGCCCCAGCGCCAGGGCCTCCTCGGCGTCAAAGAACCGGCCGCTGAACACCAGCTCCTTGGCCTTGCTCGCGCCGGCCACCCGGGTCAGGCGGGCCAGCGCGTCACCGCCGGGCACCAGGCCGGCCAGGATCTCGGTCGCGCCGAATTTGACGTTGTCGCCGCTGATCCGCCAGTCGGCGGCCAGCGCCAGGGTGAGCCCGGCGCCCAACGCGTAGCCGGTGATCGCGGCCACGGTCGGCTTGGGGATGGCCGCCACGGCGTCGATGGCGTCGCGGCGGACCCGGGCCGCGGTCTCGGCCTCGGCGCCGCGCAGCGTGCGCAGCTCGGGCATGTCGTCGCCGGCGGAGAAGATCTCGTGGCCGCCGAACAGGATCACCGCGGCCACGTCGTCGCGCCGCCCGAGCTCGTCGGCCGCCGCGATCACCTCGCGGTACACCTGGCGGCTCAACGCGTTGGTCGGCGGGCGCGACACCAGCAACATCGCCAGCCCGGCGTCCCGGGAGCCGTCGCTGACCACGACGCTGACGAACTCGTTCAATGCCGCCACCCCAGCCCGCCGGCCTCCCGCGCCCGGTGGTAGCGGTCGGAGTCGAAGAACTCGAACACCCAGTTGTCGCCCCGGATCTCCACATGCGGCTGCACCGGAGCGATCTGGCGCTGCACCGCCAGCACGTCCGCGACGGTCCGCCCGGCCAACGAGTCCAGCTGTGTCCACGTCGGCGGCAGCAGGAAGGTGCGGCCGGCCGAGAAGTCCTCGAGCGCGGCCTCCGGCGTCGTCCAGCCCGCCCGGTCGGATTCGGTGTTCTGCCCGTCGGCGCGCTGACCCTGCGGCAGGGCCCCGACGAAGAAGTAGGTGTCGTAGCGGCGGGTGCGCTCGGCCTCCGGGGTGACCCAGTTGGCCCACGGCCGCAACAGATCCGAACGCAGCTCCAGCTTTTCGGTGCGCAGGAAGTCCGCGAACGACAGCGTCCCGTCGGCCAGCGCGCGGCGGGCGTCGCGGTACACCGAGGCGTCGCCGACGATGCTGTCCGGCGCACCGGCCGGCCCGGCGAACAGTACCCCCGACTCCTCGAACGTCTCGCGGGCCGCCGCGCACACCAGCGCCTCGGCCAGGTCGGGTTCGATGCCGAAGCGCTGCGCCCACCACTGCGGCGGCGGTCCGGCCCACGCCCCCAACCCGCCCAGGTCGGCGTTGCGGTCGCGCTCGTCGACGCCGCCGCCGGGAAACACCATCACCCCGGCCGCGAACTCCATCCGGGAGTGCCGTCGCATCAGGAACACCTTCAGGCCGGTTGGGGCTTCGCGGACCAGCATCACGGTGGCCGCAGGCCGCGGGACGAGCGGGGCTTCCTCGGGTGAGGTCATAGCTGCCTCCGGTGGGCTGCGCGGGTGCGGACGCGCCGCGCGAAGTAGCGCCCGTCGACGACGTCGAGCGCGATCGCCTGGCCGAACGCGGTGGACAGATTCTCCGAGGTGAGCACGTCGGTCAGCAGTCCGGCGGCGACCACCCGACCCTCCGAGAGCAGCATGCAGTGACTGAAACCCGGCGGTATCTCCTCGACGTGATGGGTGACCAGCACCAGCGCGGGTGCGTCGGGGTCGGCGGCCAGGTCGGCCAGCCGCGCCACCAGCTCCTCACGGCCGCCCAGGTCCAGGCCCGCGGCGGGCTCGTCGAGCAGCAGCAGCTCGGGGTCGGTCATCAGCGCGCGGGCGATCAGCACCCGCTTGCGCTCGCCTTCGGACAGCGTCCCGTAGCTGCGGTCGGCCAGGTGCTCGGCGCCCAGGCTCTCGAGCATGTCGACGGCCCGGCGGTAGTCGATGTCCTCGTAGCGCTCCCGCCACCGGCCCAGCACCGCGTAGCCGGCCGACACGACCAGATTGCGCACCACCTCGTCGCTGGGCACCCGCTGCGCCAGCGCCGAGGACGACAGACCGATCCGCGACCGCAACTCCGTCACGTCGACCCGGCCCAGCCGCTCGCCGAGCACGAAAGCCACGCCCGACGAAGGGTGTTCGGCCGCCGCGGCGATCCGCAGCAGCGAGGTCTTGCCGGCCCCGTTGGGCCCGACGATCACCCACCGCTCGTCCAGTTCGACCGCCCAGTCCAGCGGCCCGACCAAGACGTTGCCGCCGCGCCGCAGCGACACGTCGCGCAACTCGATCAGCAGATCGGGGTCGGCTGCCGCACTGTCGTTTTCGGGCACCCGACCATCGTGCCGTACCGCGACGCCCGCACACCTGCCGGGTCGCCGCGATTACTCGCCGTGCTTACTCCGGCGGGATCTCGACTCGGCGCACTTCGCCGTCGATCGCGTCGGCGGCCTCGATCTCGCCGCGGGTCACCCCGAGCAGGAACAGCACCGTGTCCAGATACGGGTGGCTCAGCGACGCGTCGGCGACCTCGCGCAGCGCCGGCTTGGCGTTGAACGCGATGCCCAGCCCGGCCGCGGCCAGCATGTCGATGTCGTTGGCGCCGTCGCCCACGGCGACGGTCTGCGCCATGGGCACCCCGGCCCGCTGCGCGAATTCCCTTAGCGCCGTGGCCTTTCCGGCCCGATCGATGATCGGCCCGACCACCCGGCCGGTGAGTGTGCCGTCCACGATCTCCAGCTCATTGGCCGCCACGTAGTCCAGCATCAGCTCCTCGGCCAGCGGCTCGATGATCCGGCGGAAGCCCCCGGACACCACGCCGCAGGCATACCCCAGCCGGCGCAGCGTGCGCAGCGTGGTCCGGGCGCCGGGCATCAGCTCCAGCTGGCCGGCCACCTCGTCGATCACCGTGGCGGGCAGGCCGGCGAGCGTGGCCACCCGCTGCTGCAGCGACTGCGCGAAGTCCAGCTCGCCACGCATCGCGGCGTCGGTGATCGCGGCGACCTGGCCCTCGGCGCCCGCCTTGGCCGCCAGCATCTCAATGACCTCGCCCTGCACCAGCGTCGAGTCCACGTCGAACACGATGAGCCGCTTGGCCCGCCGTTCCAGGGTGTAGTCCTCGACGGCGACGTCGACGTGCTCCTCGCTGGACACCCGGTTCAGCGCGGTGCGCAGCGCCCCGTCGGCCCCCGGCGGCACCGAGACCCGCAGCTCCAGCCCGATCACCGGATAGTCGGACACGCCGCGGATCAGGTCGATGTTGACGCCCAGCGCGGCCACCTCGCGGGCCACCGCGCCGAACGCGGCCGCGGTGATGGGCCGGCCCAGCACGAAGATGGTGTGCGTCGAGGGCTCCCGGATGATCGGCACGTCGTCGCTGCGTTCGATGCTGACATCCAGGCCGACCTTGCGGATGGCCGCCTCCACGTCGTGGCGCAGCGCGGGCCCGTCGGCGACGTCGGCGGGGCAGCACACCAGCACCCCCAGCGTCAGCCGGTGCCGGATCACCACCTGTTCGACGTTGAGCAGCTCGACCCCGTGCCGCGACAGCACCTCGAACAGGGTCGCCGTCACGCCCGGCTGGTCCACGCCGGTGACGGTGATCAGCACCGACACCTTGGGTGGTGAGTTCACGCCCGGCAGCCGCCCGTCAGGCCATCAGCTGCGGACCTGGACGTCGTCCAGCCGGGTGACGTCCTTGTCCGCCGGGCCGTGCGCGCGACCCACGTGCGCCTCGGCACGCAGCCGTTCCACCATGTGCGGGTAGTGCAACTCGAATGCCGGCCGCTCCGAACGGATTCGGGGCAGCTCGGTGAAGTTGTGCCGCGGCGGCGGGCAGCTGGTCGCCCACTCCAGCGAGTTGCCGTAGCCCCACGGGTCGTCGACGGTGACGACCTCGCCGTAGCGCCAGCTCTTGAAGACGTTCCAGACGAACGGGAACATCGAGGCGCCCAGGATGAACGCCCCGACCGTGGAGGCGACGTTGTAGGGCTGGAAGCCGTCGCTGGGCAGGTAGTCGGCGTAGCGGCGCGGCATGCCCAAATCGCCCAGCCAGTGCTGCACCAGGAAGGTGGTGTGGAACCCGATGAACGTCAACCAGAAGTGCAGCTTGCCCAGCCGCTCGTCGAGCAGGCGGCCGGTCATCTTCGGGAACCAGAAGTAGACCCCCGCGAAGGTGGCGAACACGATGGTGCCGAACAGCACGTAGTGGAAGTGCGCGACCACGAAATAGGTGTCGGTGACGTGGAAGTCCAGCGGCGGGCTGGCCAGCATCACGCCGGTCAGACCACCCAGCAGGAAGGTGAGCAGGAAGCCGACGCAGAACAGCATCGGCGTCTCAAACGTCAACTGCCCCTTCCACATCGTGCCGATCCAGTTGAAGAACTTGATCCCGGTCGGCACCGCGATCAGGTACGTCATGAACGAAAAGAACGGCAGCAGAACGGCTCCGGTGGCGAACATGTGGTGCGCCCACACCGCGACCGACAGCGCCGCGATCGACAGCGTCGCGTACACCAGCGTGGTGTAGCCGAACACCGGCTTGCGCGCGAACACCGGGATGATCTCGGTGATGATCCCGAAGAACGGCAACGCGATGATGTACACCTCGGGATGGCCGAAGAACCAGAACAGGTGCTGCCACAACAGAACTCCGCCGTTGGCGGCGTCGTAGACATGGGCGCCCAGATGGCGGTCGGCGGCCAGCCCGAACAGCGCCGCGGTCAGGATCGGGAAGGCGATCAGGATCAGGATCGAGGTCACCAGGATGTTCCAGGTGAAGATCGGCATCCGGAACATCGTCATGCCGGGCGCGCGCATGCAGACCACGGTGGTGATCATGTTGACCGCACCCAGGATGGTGCCCAGACCGGCGACGATCAGGCCGGTGATCCACAGGTCTCCCCCGGCGCCGGGCGAGTGCACGGCGTCAGACAGCGGGGTGTAGGCGGTCCAGCCGAAGTCGGCGGCCCCGCCCGGCACGATGAAGCCGGACGCCGCGATCAGCCCGCCGAACAGGAACAGCCAGAACGAGAAGGCGTTGAGCCGCGGGAAGGCCACGTCGGGCGCGCCGATCTGCAGCGGCAGCACCAGGTTGGCGAAACCGAACACCACCGGGGTGGCGTACAGCAGCAGCATGATCGTGCCGTGCATGGTGAACAGCTGGTTGAACTGCTCGTTCGACAGGAACTGCAGCCCCGGCGCGGCCAGCTCGGTGCGCATCAGCAACGCCATCAGCCCGCCGATGAAGAAGAAGGCGAAGCAGGTGACGGTGTACATGATGCCGATCATCTTGTGATCGGTCGTCGTGATCAGTTTGTAGACGAGGTTCCCTTTGGGACCGGTGCGGTCCGGGTACGGACGAACGGCCTCGAGTTCTCCCAAGGGGGGCGCTTCGGCTGTCAACAGCTTCTCCAAACATCCGGATCGGACACTGGCCCAACATCACTATTCCAAGGAATCTTAGCCGTCGATCATGACGACGTCAGGGCTGGTCCTACAAACTGTCGTAAACGGCTGACCGGCGCGCCGGGTCCGTCGGCGCGGCGGGACCACGCTGGCCGGATGTTAGCGTCTGAGCCGTGTTGTTCGGCGTGATCCGGCCGGCCGGCTGGCCGCGGTGACGGCGGCGCTGGTGGTGGCGTGCGGCGGCTGCGGATCCGACAGGCCCGCCGCGACGACGACGCGTTCGCTGGTCACTCCCACCACCCAGATCGCCGGCGCCGGAGTGTTGGGCAACGACCGCCGGCCCGACGAGTCGTGCGCCCGCGACGCCGCCGAGGCCGATCCGGGTCCGGCGAAGCGGCAGGTCCACAACGCGGCCGGCGGCGACCCGGCGCCGGTGCAGGTGTCCGCCGATCCGCAGCGCATCGTGGTGCTCGCCGGTGACCAGCTCGACGCGCTGTGCGCGCTGGGTCTGCAGTCGCGGGTGGTCGGCGCCGCCCTGCCGGACGGCGCCTCGGGCCAGCCCGCCTACCTCGGCGGCGCCGTGCGCGGCGTGCCCGGCGTGGGCAGCCGATCGCACCCCGACGTGAAGGCCATCGCGGCGGCCCACCCCGATCTCATCCTGGGCTCGCAGGGGCTGACGCCCGCGCTGTACCCGCAGCTGGCCGCGATCGCCCCCACGGTGTTCACCGCGGCGCCGGGCGCGGCGTGGCGGGACAACCTGCGCGCCGTCGGCGCCGTGACCGCCCGCGCCGGCGCGGTCGACGGGCTGCTCAGCGGCTTTTCGCAACGGGCCGGCGACGTGGGCGCACGCCATGACGCCTCCCATTTCCAGGCGTCGATCGTGCAGTTGACGACCGGCAGCATCCGGGTGTTCGGCGCCAACAACTTCCCGGCCAGCGTGCTGGGCGCGGTCGGGGTGGACCGGCCGGCCGCCCAGCGGTTCACCGACAAGCCCTATCTCGAGATCGGCGCCACCGACGCGGACCTGGCCAAGAATCCGGACCTCTCGGTCGCCGACGCCGACGTCGTCTACCTGTCCTGCGCCACGCCGGCCGCGGCCGGCCGGGCCGCCACCGTCCTGGACAGCGGCCCGTGGCGCAAGCTGTCCGCCAACCGCGACAACCGCGTCTACGTTGTCAACGACGAGATCTGGCAGACCGGCCAGGGCCTGATCGCGGCCCGCGGCATCGTCGACGACCTGCGGCTGGTGAACGCTCCGATCAACTGAGCCGCCGGCGGGTATCCCCCACGCGACAACGTGATCTTCGCCGCGCCGGTTGGCGCCAGAACCATTACCTTAGCTAAACTTTTTGGGAAAGCACGGCTGGAAGAGGGACATTCATGAGCACCGTTTCGGCGTACGCCGCCACGTCGGCGACCGAACCATTGACCAAGACCACCATCGAGCGGCGCGACCCCGGCCCGCGCGACGTGGCCATCGACATCAAGTTCGCCGGCATCTGCCACTCCGACATCCACACCGCGAAAGGTGAATGGGGCCACACGAATTACCCGGTGGTGGTGGGCCACGAGATCGCCGGCGTCGTCACCGAGGTGGGCGCGGAGGTCACCAAGTACAAGGTGGGCGACCACGTCGGTGTGGGCTGCATGGTGAACTCCTGCCGGCAGTGCAGCAGCTGTACGGCCGGGCTGGAGCAGTACTGCAAGCGCGGCGCGACCTTCACCTACAACTCGATCGACAGGGACGGCTCGGTCACCCAGGGCGGCTACAGCCAGGCGATCGTGGTCGACGAGGACTTCGTCGTGCGCATCCCCGACTCGCTGCCGCTGGACAAGGCGGCCCCGCTGCTGTGCGCGGGCATCACGCTGTTCTCGCCGCTGCGGCACTGGAAGGCCGGGCCCGGCACCCGGTTGGCGATCGTCGGCCTGGGTGGCCTCGGGCACATGGGCGTCAAGCTGGGTGCGGCGATGGGCGCCGAGGTGACGGTGCTGTCGCAGTCGCTGAAGAAGATGGAGGACGGGCTGCGGCTGGGCGCCAAGCACTACCACGCCACCGCCGACCCCGAAACCTTCACGAAGCTGCGCGGCAGCTTCGACCTGATGCTCAACACTGTGTCGGCGAACCTCAAGCTCAACGACTATCTGAGCCTGCTCGACGTCGACGGCACGCTGGTCGAGCTGGGCATCCCCGAGCACCCGATGGAGGTGGGCGCGTTCCCGCTGGCGCTGGCGCGGCGCAGCCTGTCCGGGTCGAACATCGGCGGCATCGCCGAGACCCAGGAGATGCTGGACTTCTGCGCCGAGCACAACGTGACGCCGGAGATCGAGCTGATCGAGCCCGACTACATCAACGAGGCCTACGAGCGCGTGCTGGCCAGCGACGTGCGCTACCGCTTCGTCATCGACATCTCGAAGCTATGAGGCTATGAGCCTATGAGGCGACCCCCGGTGCCTGACCTCGCGCCGCGATCTCGGCGGACTCGGCGAAGTCATCACCGGGGATCACCTCGCTGACGTCGATGCCGGCCAGCGGCCAGCCCGCGGCGGCCAGCCTGGCGGCGACCCGGATGATGTTCTCCGGCCCGGCGTCGTAATGCGTCATGCCGGAGATGAATTCGGCGATCTCGTCGCGGTTGATCACACCGTCGGCGATCGCCGGGGATCCGTCCTTGGTGATTTCGCGCACCACCTCGGCGATCTGCTCCTCGGTCAGCGGCGTGCTGCGCAGCAGCGCCAGCAGCGGCACCCGGTCCGGCCCGGGGACACCCTCGGGGTAGCCGGCCCGCAGCCAGCGCAGCACTGAGCGGCAGAAGTTGACGGTCTGGGAGGCGGCGGTATTCGTCACCCCACCAGTGTCAGGGCAGCGGTGTCACCGACGCCAGCGGGCCGTGCCGCCATACCCACAATTCATGCGCCGTTCAGCTGCTAGAAGTCCCAGTCCTCGTCCTCGGTGACGACGGCCTTGCCGATCACGTACGACGACCCCGACCCGGAGAAGAAGTCGTGGTTCTCGTCGGCGTTGGGCGACAGCGCCGACAGGATCGCCGGGTTCACGTCGGTCTCGTCGCGCGGGAACAGCGCCTCGTAGCCGAGGTTCATCAGCGCCTTGTTGGCGTTGTAGCGCAGGAACTTCTTGACGTCCTCGGTCAGCCCCACCTCGTCGTAGAGATCCTGCGTGTACTCCACCTCGTTGTCGTAGAGCTCGAACAGCAATTCGTACGTATAGTCCTTGAGCTCTTGACGTTTGGCGTCGTCGACCAGCGCCAGGCCGCGCTGGTACTTGTAGCCGATGTAGTAGCCGTGCACGGCCTCGTCGCGGATGATCAGCCGGATCATGTCGGCGGTGTTGGTCAGCTTGGCCCGGCTCGACCAGTACATCGGCAGGTAGAAGCCGGAGTAGAACAGGAAGCTTTCCAGCAGCGTGGAGGCGACCTTGCGCTTGAGCGGCTCGTCGCCCTTGTAGTACTGCATCACGATCTCGGCCTTGCGCTGCAGGTTGGGGTTCTCCTCCGACCAGCGGAACGCGTCGTCGATCTCGGCGGTCGAACACAGCGTGGAGAAGATGTTGCTGTAGCTGCGCGCGTGCACCGACTCCATGAAGGCGATGTTGGTGTAGACGGCCTCCTCGTGCGGGGTCAGCGCATCCGGGATGAGGCTGACCGCGCCGACCGTGCCCTGGATGGTGTCCAGCAGCGTCAGGCCGGTGAACACCCGCATGGTCATCTGCTTCTCGTGGGCGGTCAGGGTGGCCCACGACTGCAAGTCGTTGGACACCGGCACCTTCTCGGGCAGCCAGAAGTTGCCGGTCAGGCGGTCCCACACCTCGGCGTCCTTGTCGTCTTGCAGCCGGTTCCAGTTGATCGCCGAAACGCGGTCAATCAGCTTCATGTTTTCGCTCACCAGAACCCCACTTCACGCGCCGTAGTGCCGGAGGACGTCAGGCTCCAAACACTACCCCTGGGGTACGACAACGCGGTGCAACACAAGAAGTTGTGTTTGCGTGTCGCCGACGCCGTTCGATCGTTTCCCCTCCAGTATGCGGCGCGCGTGATGTACCATCTGGTACATGTTTACCGAGGACAGCGTCGAGATCGACGCGCCGCCGCGGTTGGTTTGGGACGTCTTCACCGACGTCGAGCGCTGGCCGGAGTGGACGGCGTCGGTGACGTCGCTGACCGGCCTGGACGGGCCCGCCCTGGCTGTTGGCCGACGGTTCGCCATCAAGCAACCCGGCATGGCCAAGCTGGTCTGGCAGGTCACCGAGCTCATACCCGGCGCGTCGTGGACCTGGGTGCAGCGCTCCCCCGGCGCGCGGGTCGCCGCCACCCATCACGTCAGCGCGCGACCTGGAGGCGGCACCCTGGTGCGCCAGCAGCTGGATCAGCGCGGCGCGCTCGGCGCCCTGGTGGGCCGGCTGATGGCCAAGAAGACCAAGCGCTTTCTGGCGCTCGAAGCCCGGGGCCTCAAGGCCCGGGCCGAGCAACTCAGCCGCGCCGATGGCGCGCACCCCTGACCGGCAGCGGCGCCGGGAACTGCTCGATGGCCTGATCGCCGAGTTCGCCGCCGGCGGCATCGGCGACCGGTCGCTGCGCCGGGTGGCCGAGGTCGTCGGCACCAGTCATCGAATGCTGTTGCACCACTTCGGATCCCGGGAAGGCCTGCTGCTGGCGATCGTCGAGGAGGTGGAGCGCCGGCAGATGCGGGTGCTGACCGAACTGCCCCGCGAGCCGGCCGAGGGCTTCGCCGCGATGTGGGCCGATCTGCGCCGACCCGAGCTGCGCGAATTCGAGCGCCTCTTCTTCGAGTGCTACTCGCGCGCCGCCCAGGGCGAAAAGCCTTTCGCCCGAATGCTTCCCGGCGCCGTCGACGACTGGCTGCGGCAAGCCGAAACCCACGCCGGGGCGCGGTTCGACCCGGCGATGGCGCGACTCGGCCTGGCCGTCATCCGCGGCCTGCTGCTGGATCTGGTGGCCACCGGCGACGAGGCCGGCGTGGACGCGGCCGCCCGGGCGTTCGTCAACCTGTTAAACGCCGGGGCGTGAGCCGATCCCGTAGAACTGGTACTCCTGCGGTTTGACCGCCCGGGTCGCCCGCCAGTACTCCCAGGTGTAGCCGCCCCAGAGCACGGTGTTCTTGCCGTGCTCGTCCAGATACCAACTGCTGCAGCCGCCGCTGTTCCACACCGACGGGCCCAGCCGGCGCTGCAGCTCGTCGTTGAACCTGTCCTGCGCGGCCCGGGTCGGGGCCAGCGCCTGGGCGCCCAGCTTGTCGCAGGTGGCGATCGCGTCTGCGACGTAACGGATTTGGGATTCGATCATGAACACCACGGAGTTGTGCCCCAGCCCGGTGTTGGGACCCAGCAGAAAGAACAGGTTGGGCACGTCGGCCACGGTGATGCCGCGGTGCGCGCCGATGCCCTCGCGGTTCCAGCGGTCCACCAGATCCTCGCCGTGCAGTCCCTTGATCTGGACGTAGGTGTAGGAGTCGGTGACGTGAAAACCGGTGGCGTACACGATGACATCGACCGGGCGGTGCGTTCCGTCGGCGGTGACGATGCCGTCGGGCGTGATCCGCGCGATGTGATCGGTGACCAGTTCGGTCTTGGGGTCGGCGACCGCGCCGTAATAGGTGGAGGAGTTCAGGATTCGCTTGCAGCCGATCCGGTAGTGCGGAGTCAGCTTGCGCCGCAACTCCTTGTCCTTGACCGAGCGGCGGATGTTGTATTTCGCGTAGGCCTCGATGACCTTGAGCAGGTTCGGCCGCTTGGTCATGCCGAACGCCAGGGCCTCCTGCCCCCAGTAGATGGCCAGACGCACCAGCGCGCGCAGCCCGGGCACGTTCTCCATGGCGGCGCGCACGGCCGGCGGGATCTCCGGGTTGGACCGCGGCACCACCCACGGCGGAGTGCGTTGGTAGAGCTGAAGTTCGGCAACCTGGCCGACGATCTCCGGCACGATCTGGATGGCGCTGGCGCCGGTGCCGATCACCGCGACCCGCTTGCCGGTCAGGTCGACGGTGTGGTCCCACTCGGCGGAATGGAAAGCGGGACCGGCGAATTCGTCGCGCCCCTCGATGTCGGGCAGCGACGGGATGTGCAGCGCGCCGGCGCCCGAGATCAAAAACTGCGCGACGTATTCGCGCCCGTCGGTGGTGAACACGTGCCAGCGGTGCTCGTCGTCGTCCCAGTGGGCGCGATCCACCAGCGAGTTGAACTCGATGTAGCGGCGCAGGCCGTACTTCTCGGTGACGCCCTTGAGGTAGTCCCATATCTCCGGCTGGTAGGAGAACGGGTTCTTCCAGTCGGGCTTGGGCTCGAACGAGAACGAGTAGAGGTGCGACGGGATGTCGCAGGCGCAGCCGGGATAGCTGTTGTCTCGCCAGGTGCCGCCGATGTCGTCGGCCTTTTCCAGGATGACGAAGCCCACGCCCTGCTTCTGCAGCGCGATCGCCATCCCCAGGCCGGAGAACCCGGTGCCGATGATGACGGCGCGGGTATGCACCGGCTTGGCGGCCTTGGCCGCCGGGGTGGGCGCGGTTTCGGTGTGTGTCACGACGTCGGTCACGGTCGTTCGGTCCTTCTATCCAGGCCTGTCTCAGGTCGGCGCTCGCTGGCATCGTCGGCCGTAGCCACCCCGCTGGCGCAGATACCCGGTACCCAGGGTATCGGTTTGGACGAGTTTTATCGATATGCCCCGGCGCTGTCAACGCCGGGGCGCGGCTCAGCTCACCGCGGGCTTTCTCACCACGGCGTCGTGAATCGGCTGGTCAGGGTTCATGGTGATGCCCAGCGTCTCCGCGGTGCCGATGATCACCGCCATCATGATGGTGCTCAGGTGCGCGACGAACTGGGCCCGCGACATCAGCCGCGGGCTGTCCGGTTCGGGGCCCAGCCACCACTCGGTGGCCGAGGCCGCCGACCCGAAGGCGGCATGGGCGGCCAGCTCGACGGCCGCGTGGTCCAGCTCCATCTCGCGCAGCTCGTTGTCGAACAGGTCGGCCATGGCCAGGGTGATCTCGCGGCCCTCGTTGAGGATGGTGACCGTCGACTGGGGGGTGCCCGTCGAGCGCCCCTGGATGAACACCCGCAGCACATTGGGATGCTTGTCGACCAGGGTGACGTACTCCTCGACGCTGCGCCGGATCACCTCGCGCGCCGAGTCGGTCTTCAGGTCGATGGACGGGAAGATCGCAGTCCACAGCATGTCGCGCAGCCGCTCGCCGATGGCCTGGAACAGGTCGGACTTGTCGTGGAAATGCCGGTAGATCTTGGGCTTGGCGGTGCCGGCCTCTTCGGCGATCTCGCGCACGGACAGCTCGGGTCCGAGCCGGTCGATGGCGCGAAACGCCGCGTCGACGATCTCGTTGCGGACCTTCTTGCGGTGCTCGCGCCAGCGTTCGCTGCGCGCGTCGACCTTGGCCCCCGGTTTGGTAGCCGAGTGGGGCCTGGCAGGTCGGGGCATTCTCACCACGTCAAGCACTGTACCCGGTGGCGGCTTCTGACCTGGGCAGATCGGCGCGTCCGCACCTCGCCGAACGTGCGCTGGTTGCGAAATTCGAGCCGAAAAGTCGCAACAGCTACACGTTCGGCGGGAGGGATCACAGCATGCAGGACACGCAGCCCTCGACCTCGGTTCCCTCCAGCGCCATCTGGCGCAACCGGATGTAGTAGAGCGTCTTGATGCCCTTGCGCCAGGCGTAGATCTGCGCCTTGTTGACGTCGCGGGTGGTGGCGGTGTCCTTGAAGAACAGCGTCAGGCTCAGCCCCTGGTCGACGTGCTGGGTGGCCGCGGCGTAGGTGTCGATGATCTTCTCGTAACCGATCTCGTAGGCGTCCTGGTAGTACTCCAGGTTGTCGTTGGTCATGTAGGGCGCCGGGTAGTAGACCCGCCCGATCTTGCCCTCCTTGCGGATCTCGACCTTCGACACGATCGGGTGGATCGAGCTCGTCGAGTGGTTGATGTAGGAGATCGACCCGGTCGGCGGCACCGCCTGCAGGTTCTGGTTGTAGATGCCGTGCGCCTGCACCGACTCCTTGAGCCGCTTCCAGTCGTCCTGCGTCGGGATGCGGATGCCGGCGTCGGCGAACAGTTGGCGCACCTTCTCGGTCGCCGGCTCCCACACCTGCTCGGTGTACTTGTCGAAGAACTCCCCCGACGCGTACTTGGAGCGCTCGAAACCCTTGAAGTGCGTGCCGCGTTCGATCGCGATCCGATTCGACGCGCGCAGCGCGTGATAGAGCACCGTGTAGAAGTAGATGTTGGTGAAGTCGATGCCCTCTTCGGAGCCGTAGAAGATGCCCTCGCGGGCCAGGTACCCGTGCAGGTTCATCTGCCCGAGCCCGATCGCGTGAGAATCGTTGTTGCCCTGCTCGATTGAGGGCACCGAGGTGATGTGCGTCTGGTCGCTGACGGCGGTCAGCGCCCGGATGGCCACCTCGATGGTCTGGGCGAAGTCGGGCGAGTCCATCGTCTTGGCGATGTTCAGCGAACCCAGGTTGCACGAAATGTCCTTGCCCACTTTGGCATACGACAGGTCGTCGTTGAACAACGACGGCGTGGAGACCTGCAGGATCTCCGAGCACAGGTTGGAGTGGGTGATCTTGCCGTCGATGGGATTGGCCCGGTTCACCGTGTCCTCGAACATGATGTACGGGTAGCCCGACTCGAACTGCAGCTCGGCCAGCGTCTGGAAGAACTCCCGCGCCTTGATCTTGGTCTTGCGGATGCGGGCGTCGTCGACCATCTCGTAGTACTTCTCGGTCACCGAGATGTCGGCGAACGGCAGCCCGTACACGCGTTCCACGTCGTACGGCGAGAACAGGTACATGTCCTCGTTCTTCTTCGCCAGCTCAAAGGTGATGTCGGGGATCACCACGCCCAGGCTCAGCGTCTTGATCCGGATCTTCTCGTCGGCGTTCTCCCGCTTGGTGTCCAGGAAGCGGTAGATGTCGGGGTGATGGGCGTGCAGGTACACCGCGCCGGCCCCCTGGCGCGCCCCGAGCTGATTGGCGTAGGAGAACGAGTCCTCCAGCAGCTTCATGATGGGGATGACGCCCGAGGACTGGTTCTCGATGTTCTTGATCGGCGCGCCGTGCTCGCGAATGTTGGTCAGCAGCAACGCAACTCCGCCGCCGCGCTTGGACAGCTGCAGCGCGGAGTTGATCGAACGCCCGATGGACTCCATGTTGTCCTCGATGCGCAGCAGAAAGCAGCTCACCGGCTCGCCGCGCTGCTTCTTGCCGGAG
This sequence comes from Mycobacterium sp. MAC_080597_8934, assembly GCF_000523975.1. Taxonomy (NCBI): domain Bacteria; kingdom Bacillati; phylum Actinomycetota; class Actinomycetes; order Mycobacteriales; family Mycobacteriaceae; genus Mycobacterium; species Mycobacterium sp. MAC_080597_8934. The sequence goes on from NZ_JAOS01000022.1 coordinate 122,328, forward strand.
TTCAAAAACGTCGGCGTGGCCGGCTGGAAACGGCCCTCGATGATCTCGTCGACCAGCTTCTCGGCCAACCCGGTGTCGCCGGCCGCCAGCGTGAGCGCCACCATGACCACGCGGTCCTCGAAGCGCTCCAGATAGCGCTTCCCGTCGAACGTCTTCAGCGTGTAGGAGGTGTAGTACTTGAAGGCGCCCAGAAAGGTCGGGAAGCGGAACTTCTTGGCGTAGGCGCGGTCCAGCAGCGCCTTGACGAAGTTGCGCGAGTACTGGTCGAGAACCTCACGCTCGTAATAGTTTTCGCGGATCAGGTAGTCGAGCTTCTCGTCCTGATTGTGGAAGAAGACCGTGTTCTGGTTGACGTGCTGCAGAAAGTACTGGCGCGCGGCGAGCACGTCCTTGTCGAACTGGATCTTGCCGTCCGCGTCGTACAGGTTCAGCATCGCGTTCAGCGCATGGTAGTCCGTTTCGTCGGGCAAGCCATGAGCGCCGGCGGTTACAGGCTCTGCAGCGACGGTTGGTGACACGTCTGTTCCTTCCAAAATTCAGCTAAGCCCGCTCGGACGGCGTCCACGTCGTCCTGGGTTCCCATCAGTTCGAAGCGGTAGAGGTACGGAACGCCGCACTTGCGCGAGACCACGTTTCCCGCGTAGGCGAATTCGGCGCCGAAGTTGTTGTTGCCCGCGGCGATGACGCCGCGGATCAACGAACGGTTGTGCTCATTGTTCAAAAAGGCGATGACCTGTTTGGGGACATAGCCCCCAGCGTTGAGGTCGGGAGTGGCCCGCCCGCCGCCGTAGGTGGGCAGCAGCAGGACGTACGGGTGGTCCACCTCGATCCGCCCGTGCAACGGTATCCGGATGGCCGGGATGCCCAGCTTCTGCACGAAGCGGTGGGTGTTCTCCGAGACCGAGGAGAAATAGACCAGGTTGCGTCCCGTGCTGTCCATGGCAGCGCAACCTCCTTACCTGACGTCTTGCCGCTCTGTTGCCTAGGCGCTCAGTTCCGCCCCGGCCAGCGCCTTGATCCGATCGGGCCGGAAACCCGACCAGTGGTCGCTTCCGGCCACCACGACGGGAGCCTGCAGGTATCCCAGCGCCATCACGTAGTCACGCGCCTCGGGGTCGAGCGTGATGTCGACCTTCTCGTAGGCGATGCCGTGCTTGTCCAGCGCCTTGTAGGTGGCGCTGCACTGCACGCATGCCGGCTTGGTGTACACGGTGATGGTCATCGCATGCCGCTCCTTCGCGGAAGAGGGGGAACCCAACGGACTGGCAACTACTTTTGGACTGCTTGTTTGCTACCTTCAGCGATCCGGCAGGCCCCCGGATTCCCGTCCTGCGGCGGTCGGGTGCCGAAGACCTGTCTTCGACAACTCGGCGCCGATTTCGGGGGTTCCGCCGCGCCCGCGGGGCTCGGTGGTCCTGGGATCTGCCGGTGCTCGAAACACTACACCTAGTGGCTCACTAGATGTCGAGATACAAGATGTTCTGAATAACAATTTTGAAATTCCCTGGTCGTAAGGCCTGTGTCGGACAAATTCGGACACCCGCCCCGGCGTGTCGCAGATCACACGCCGGGGGGACGCCGTCTCTGCCCATCGGTATATCAGCGGGCACCGACAAGGCGCGGATCACGCCGCGAACCGCGCCGGGCCCACCCACAGCCAGCAAAGCCGCCAGCCGAAGCTGGCGGCTTCTGCCATGCCGGTCTCACAACCGCGCTGGTCGCCCGGTGACCGGGTTGTCGATTTCCGCCAATCAGCCGACCTCGGCGGCCAGCTTGCCGACCACGTCGCGCACATTCGCCGACAGTTCGGCGTGCTCGGCGGGCGCCTTGCCGGCCAGCGTCTTGAACGGCACGGACAGCTTGATCGACTCGACCACCCGCGCCCCGGCGATCCCGAAGGACTTGCGGGTCTCGTCGTGCGCCCACACTCCCCCGTACTGGCCGAAAGACCCCCCGATGACGGCCAGCGGCTTGCCCTTCAGCGCGCCGTCGCCGAACGGGCGGGACAACCAGTCGATCGCGTTCTTGATGACCGCCGGGATGCTGCCGTTGTACTCGGGGGTGACCACCAGCGCGGCGTCGGCGTCGGCCGCCGCGGCGCGCAGCGCGGCCACCGGGGCCAGCGGCGGCGCGTCGCTGGTCATCGCGTCGTCGATCTCCTCGTTGTAGAACGGCAGCTCGCCGAGCCCCTCGAAGACGGTGACGACGACGTCCTCGCCGGCGACAGCGCTCGCCAGCTCCGCGATCTGGCGGTTGATCGACGCCGAGCGCAGGCTTCCCACTAATGCCAAGATTTTGATTGCCACGATTCGCCAGTTCCCTTCGGTTGTTGGTGTCCATCCTCGCACGGGCCAACCGGACTATGGTCCGTTTTATTCCGGCAGCGTTAAAGTGCAGGAGTGAGCGGTGTCGAGCAGCGGGGTCAACTGCGGTTCTGCGATCCGCGGGTTCCCGCGCCGGAACGCGGCGACGCCGCCCGCAATCGCGCACTCCTGCTGGACGCGGCTCGCCGCCTCGTCGCCGAGCGCGGGGCCGACGCCGTCACGATGGACGACGTCGCCGCGGCCGCCGGCGTCGGCAAGGGCACCTTGTTCCGCCGGTTCGGCAGCCGGGCGGGTCTGATGATGGTGCTGCTGGACGAGGACGAACGCGCCATCCAGCAGGCGTTCCTGTTCGGTCCGCCGCCGCTGGGGCCCGACGCGCCGCCGCTGGAACGGCTGGTGGCCTTCGGCCGGGAGCGGTTGCGCTTCGCCCACACCCACCACGCGCTGTTGTCGGCGGCCAACCGCGACCCGCGGACCCGCTACGGCCCGCCGTCCGCCGTGCTGCGCCGCCACGTGCGGGTGCTGCTGGCCGCGGCGCACACCACCGGCGACCTCGACGCCCAGGCCGACGCGCTGCTGGCGCTGCTCGACGCCGACTATGTGCACCACCAGCTCAGCGACCACGGCCACACCCTGCAGACGTTGGGCGACGCGTGGGAAAGCCTGGCGCGCAAGCTGTGCGGTAAGTGATGAGCCCCCGCTGGGTGCTGCACGTCGACCTCGACCAGTTCCTGGCGTCGGTCGAGTTGCGGCGCCGCCCCGAACTGGCCGGCCTGCCCGTCATCGTCGGCGGCAACGGCGACCCGAACGAACCGCGCAAGGTCGTCACCTGCGCCTCCTACGAGGCACGCGAATTCGGCGTCCGCGCGGGCATGCCGCTGCGCGCCGCCGCCCGCCGCTGCCCGCCAGACTCGGGGGTGACGTTCCTGCCGTCCGACCCGGCCGCCTACGACGCCGCGTCCGACCAGGTGATGGGGCTGCTGCGCGACCTCGGGCATCCGGTGGAGGTGTGGGGCTGGGACGAGGCCTACCTCGCGGTGACGGCGACGGACCCTATCGAGGTCGCCGAACAGATCCGCGGCGTCATCTCCTCGGAAACCGGGCTGACCTGTTCGGTCGGCATCAGCGACAACAAGCAGCGCGCCAAGATCGCCACCGGCTTTGCCAAACCCGACGGCGTCTTCGTGTTCACCGACGCGAACTGGATGGCGCTGATGGCCGACCGTCCGGTCGACGCGCTGTGGGGTGTGGGGCCCAAGACCGCGAAAAAGCTTGCGGATCTTCAGATTACGACGGTGTGGCAACTGGCCCACAGTGACGCGGAACTGTTGACGGCCACCTTCGGGCCGCGCACCGGGTTGTGGCTGCTGCTGCTCGCCAAGGGTGGCGGCGACGACCATGTCAGCGCGCAACCGTGGGTGCCGCGCTCGCGCAGCCACGTCGTCACGTTTCCCCGGGACCTCACCGATCGCACCGAAATCAAAACGGCGGTAACGGGTTTGGCCGATCAGGCGGCGGCGGAGGTGCTGGCGGCGGGCCGGGTGGTGACCCGGGTCGCGGTGACCGTGCGCACGGCCACCTTCTACACCCGCACCAAGATTCGCAAGCTCGACGCGCCCAGCACCGATCGCGACGTCATCGTGGCCGCGGCGCTGCGCGTGCTGGATCTATTCGAGCTCGACCGGCCGGTCCGGTTGCTCGGGGTGCGTCTCGAGCTGGTCATGCCGGACTAGCGTCGCCGGGGCGGGCCGCAGCGCGCGGGTGAAGATCACGTTCACCTGACGCATCACCACGCTGTAGGGCCACCACGCCAGCCTCTTGAACGCGTACAGCGCCCGGATGTCGGGCGAGGTGTAGATCAGGTACCGGTTCCGGGCGACCCCGGCCAGGATCTTGTCGGCGGCCTTTTCCGGCGACACCGCATGGCCGGCGAACCGCCGCACCCAGCGGGCGACGTCGGGGTCGTCGCGGTCCACGCCGGCGATCTCCACCGTGTTCACCAGCGGGGTGTTCACCGCGCCGGGAACCACCACCGACACCCCGATGCGGTGCCGGGCCAGGTCGAAGCGCAGCACCTCCGACAGCCCCCGCAGCCCGTACTTGCTGGCGCTGTAGGCGGCGTGCCAGGGCAGCGCGACCAACCCGGCCGCCGAGGACACGTTGGCCAGATGCCCGCCCCGCCCGGCGGCCACCATGGGCGGGACGAACGTCTCGATGACGTGGATCGGACCCATCAGGTTGATGTCGATCATCTTGCGCCACTGTTCGTGGGTGAGCCGGTCGACGGTGCCCCAGGCCGACACGCCGGCGATGTTGAGCACCACGTCCATCGGCGGGTGGGCGGCATGAATGTCGGTGGCGAAGGAGGCCACCTGGTCGTAGTCGGCGACGTCCAGCGCGCGATGCTCGGGGACCGACGCGCCCAGGGCGCGGGCGTCTTCGACCGTGAGCCGCAGGCCGTCGCCGTCCCGGTCGGTCAGATAGAGCTCGGCGCCGTGGGCGGCGAGCCGCAGTGCCGTGGCGCGGCCGATGCCGCTGGCCGCGCCGGTGACCAAACACCGCTTTCCCGCGTAATACTGCCCGGATGCCTTCTGCGCCATGGCGGTGACGATACCGGCGGTACCACCCGCGCTAGGGACGGCCGGCCCACAGCGCGTGCAGCCACAACTGCTCGAGCACCGCCACCCGCCGGTCGCGATCGCTGTCCGGCCCGGTCAGCACCGGGTCGCCGGTCAGCATCAGCGCGGTGGTGCCGGCCAGGGTGCGGATCAGCGTCGGCAGGTCGTCGCTGATCGGGCTGGCCGTCCCGGCCTTCATCTCGGCCTCGACGATGCCGACGATCTGGGCCAGCACCACCTCGAACTGCTGGTCCATCAGGTTGCGGATCTCGACGTCGGTGTGGCGGGCCTCGTTGCAGGCGGTCATCACCGGGTCGTTGTGCGCGTAGACGGCCGCGGCGCTGCCGACCATCCGCTTGGCGAACTGCTCGGGCGACTCGCCCGGCTGGCGCGGGGCGAAGTACTGGGTGAGCTGCTCGAGCTCCTCGGTGGCCTCGGCCATCAGCTGCGCCAGCACCGCGTACTTGGAGTCGAAATAGAAGTAGAAGCCGGATCGGGCCACACCGGCGCGCAGGCTGATGGTGCTGACCGACAGCTCGGCGAACGGCTTTTCCTGCAGCAGTTCACGCACCGCGGCCAGGATTGCCTGGCGTTGTTTGTCGCCTCGCCGTCGCGCGCCCGGCTCCGGATTGGCGGGGTGGCTGGTCACTCCCCGACCTTGCACCACGCCACGCAAAAAGCAAACTTGACAGCCGTCAAGTTTTTCGGAGAAGGTTAGGAATCAGTGACCGCTGTCACCCCGGAAGGGCACGCGAAGGAGCGTCAATGACCGCCACCATCAGCACTCCGCAGTATCTGCTAGACCAGGCGCGGCGCCGGTTCACCCCGACGCTGAACACCATCCCGGGGATGGGGGCGATCGAGAAGCGCCTGCTGGCCCACGAGTGGCAGACCAAGGTGCTGGCCGAGCCGCCGGCCGGCAGCGGACTCAAGCCGGTGCTGGGCGATGCCGGGCTGCCGATCCTCGGGCACATCATCGAGCTGTTCCGCGGCGGCCCGGACTACGCGTTGTTCCTCTACCGCAACCACGGCCCGCTGATCTACCTGGATTCGCCGATCATGCCGGCGGTCACCGCGCTGGGACCCGACGCCACCCAGGCGGTGTTCTCCAACCGGAACAAGGACTACTCGCAGAAGGGCTGGCACCCAGTGATCGGGCCGTTCTTCAACCGCGGCCTGATGATGCTCGACTTCGACGAGCACATGTACCACCGGCGCATCATGCAGGAGGCGTTCACCCGCAGCCGGCTGACCGGCTACGTCGAGCACATCGACCGGGTGGCGACCGACATCGTCGCCGACTGGCCGACCAATGACGCGCGGTTCCTGTTCCACCCGGCGATGAAGGAGCTGACCCTCGACATCGCGTCGCTGGTGTTCATGGGACACGAGCCGGGCACCGACCACGACCTGGTCACCAAGGTCAATCAGGCGTTCACGACGACCACCCGCGCCGGCGGGGCAATCATCCGCCAGCCCATCCCGCCGTTCAAGTGGTGGCGCGGCCTGCGGGCCCGCCAGCTGCTCGAGGACTACTTCAGCGAGCGGGTCAAGGAGCGCCGCAACGCCACCGGCAACGACATGCTCACGGTGCTGTGCCACACCGAGGACGACGACGGCAACAGCTTCACCGACGACGACATCGTCAACCACATGATCTTCTTGATGATGGCCGCCCACGACACCTCGACCTCGACCACCACCACGATGGTCTACAACATGGCCGCGCATCCGGAATGGCAGGAACGGGCGCGCGAGGAGTCGGCCCGGCTCGGCGACGGGCCGCTGGACATCGAGGCGCTGGAGAAGCTGGAAACGCTCGAACTGATCATGAACGAGTCGCTGCGCATGGTGACGCCGTTGCCGTTCAACATGCGCCAGGCGGTGCGCGACACCGAGCTGCTGGGCCACTACATCCCGGCCGGGACCAACATCACCATCTGGCCCGGCATGAATCACCGGCTGCCCGAATTGTGGACGGACCCAGACAAATTCGACCCCGAACGGTTCGCCGAGCCGCGCGCCGAGCACAAGAAGCACCGGTATGCTTTCGCCCCGTTCGGCGGTGGTGCGCACAAGTGCATCGGCATGGTGTTCGGTCAGCTGGAGGTCAAGACGGTGGTGCACCGGCTGTTGCGCCGGTACCGCCTGGAGCTGGCCCGGCCGGGGTATCAGCCGCGGTGGGACTACGGCGGCATGCCGATCCCGATGGACGGCATGCCGATTGTGCTGCGTCCGCTGTGATCGTCCTCGAAGGCTCGCCGTCGAGGTAGGGACCACCGATCACCGAGAGCCGTCCGGCCACTCGGGCGCGAAAAGCCGGTTGGCGCAGGCGATCACGGCGCGCAGCGCCGAGCGTGTCGGATCGGGCGACCAGCCCATCGCCCACTCGGCGCGCGCGCCGTTGCCGCCCCGGATGAAAGTGGCTGTGGCCGTTGCCGATCGCATCTGATGGAAGTTCAGGATCTCGAGGTTGATCCCGCGCTCGTGCAGCATCGCGGTCAGGGCGGCGATCGGCCCGGCGGCGGCCGCCGTCGCGGTGCCGATCTGGTCGCCGACGGCGATCACGGCCCGGTAGTTGCCGGCCCGCGACCCCAGTCCCGTTGCGGCGCAATCGGAGTCGGTGCGCTCCCAGGGGCCCAACCGCAGCGGGCCGCCGCTGCGGCCGTAGGTCGCGACGAAGGCGTCCCAGCTCATCGCCTCGGCCCGTTCGCGCAGGCCGCGGGGCAACGGGACGCCGAAGCGATCACCGAACCACGCGGTGGCGGACTCGGGATGCGGCAGCGGGTTTCGTTCGGGAATGGTCATGACGGTCTTCTCCGGTCAGCAGGAACGACCGACGGCAGTAGCTTCCGACCCACAGCGGGGGGTCGGTCCGGATCAGACCCCGCTGCGGGTGCTGGCTACTACGGCACGCTCAAGAAGACGCACGAGACACGAGGTTAGTCGCCCGCGCGCCGCACCCGCAACCGCGTTACAGACGGACCGTACAAAAAAATATCGAAAACGAATCTGAAAGTTTGGTTTACCCGTGTCTAACAGGGGGTATGACGCCGTCGACAGTCAATTAGACGGCTGTTCAACTACCCCTCACCGGAAAGGCACGAACATGAAGGCGAAGAGCACCAAGAAAACCCTCAAAGCTGCCGTCGCGGCCGTCGGGGTGGCCGCGGTGTTGGCAGTACCCGGGTGCGCGACGACGATCACCGGCGGCGCCGGCGGCTCGGGTCTCATCGGCGGGGCCGGCGGTTCGGGTGTCGGCGGCCTCGGCGGCATTCTGGGCAGCATCGGCCTTTAATCCGGGACGACCAGCGACCCGCTGCCCGCCGCGTCGGGGGCGCTCGCAGGGGGCAGCGGGGTCGCAATATCCGCTAATAACGGATCGCACGCCGCGCGTTTCCGCGCGGGGCCGGGCATCGCAATTACGGCGTATTAACTTGCCGTATTCGATACCTCTTGGCGTTGTAATTCCGCGCGCATTCAGCGGCCGAATTCGGCATTCGACGGTGTCGCTTGTGTGCTGAAAGTTGTTGCTGTCCACGGTTTCTGCGTGCGCGCCGCCGTGGCGGATAGCGCTAACCAAACATCGAGAATAAGTCTTTACATGTGTCTAATAGGGGTTATAGCATCCGTTTTCGTCAGCCGTTTTGCACATGCCGGGCGATGCCGCCGGAGCGAAAGGATGTGAAAATGAATTCAACGGGGACGAAAAAGGTCCTTAAAGGCGCCGCAGCCGCTGCGGGATTTGTCCTGGTGTTGTTCGCGCCGACCGGATGCCTGGTGACCGGAACCACCGCGGGGACCACCACCGGCGGCACGCTCGGCGGCACCACGGGCGGCACGGTGGGCGGCACCGTCGGCGGCGCCATCGGTGGAATCGTGGGCGGCATCACCGGGGCCCTCGGCGGACTCTGACCAACCAAGACCCGCGGCCCGCCGGATCCCCTTGCCGGCGGGCCGCTTGCCGTCAGCCCGTCGGCCGGACCGCCGGCTCGAAACGCAGATACGCCTGAATCGTCGTGCCGGTGGAGGTGGTGTGCGTGCGCACCAGATCGGAGATGGCGTTCACCAGGTACAGGCCGCGGCTGGCCGGACCGCAGGGCCCCGGGTCCAGCCGCCCCACCAGCGGGTCGTCGAACCGCCCGGTGTCGCGCGCCTCGCACACCAGATACCTGTCGTCCTGCCAGAACGCCAGCCGGCAGGCGCCCCCGGTGTACATCAGGCTGTTGGTGGCCAGCTCGGTGGCCACCAATTGCAGATCCTCGATGCTCTCCTGGGACAGCCCGACCCAGCCCGCGTAGTCGACGGCGAACGAGCGGGCCGGCCGCAGGTCCGCCGACCTGCGGACCAGGTAGGTCACGGCCCCGGGATTGGCGGGCAACGGCTGGTTGCAGCGCTCCAGCACCTCGCCCGGGGCGTAGTCCGGACTGCGTTGCAGCGCACCGGATTTGCACAGCAGCGGGTGCGTCGCGCGCGCGTCGGCCAGCACATCGTCGTCGAGCGTGCTCGCGTCATACAGACACAGGGCCGTGGCCGGGTAGCCGTCCATCGCCTCGTTGACCAGCGCCTCGTGCTCGATGCAGGCGACGAACTCCTCCCGGCTCCGGCCCGGCCACGCCAGCTGGCTGACGATGCGCACCCGCCGGTCCGGGTGTTCGTCGACGAACGCGCCCTGCATCGCCATGAACCGGCTGGGATTACGGGCGGACTCGGTGATGTCGGCCATGCGGACGCCGGCGGGCGGCTCCCCGCCGGCGTACAGTTCGTCGCGCAGCAACGCCATCAGGGCGGGCGGCACGGCCAGCAGCACGGCCTCGTTCCCCGCCAGCCCGTCGCCGACGAAACCGGCGACTACGTCCAAAAACTCCTGCTGAGAGCGGTAGATCAGCGCGGCGTGAACGAAACCGTACTGTCTGGTTTCGTCATCTGCCGTCACTTCCGCGCTCTCGCTTTCGATCACTTGGGCCAACCCCCTGCTGGGCCGGCCCACGCCGCCCCCTGTTCCAGTACCCCAGACCGGCCCGCGCTATGCGGCGCAACAGATCACATTTGCGCGCTACAGCCACCAGGAGGCGGCCGCGTCCAGATGACGGCGCAGCCGGTAGCTGGCGACGCTCAGGTCGCCGGCCGCGACCGCGTCGGCGATCCGCAGGTGCGCATGGTGCACCGCGCGCACGTCCGACCAGGTCGGTAGCGCCTGTCCGGTGCTCGACCAGTGCCGGCGGAACAGCTCGACGATGATCCGCAGGAACAAATCCAGCGGGGCGTTGCCGGCGAGTTGTGCCAACCCGACGTGGAAGTCGAACTCCTCGGCGATCGCCCGCCGCACGTCGTCGGGGGTTTGTCGGGAGTCGTCGGGCAGCCCGGAGCGGCGGCTGGCCACAAATGCCGCCACCTGCGGCTCGGCCAGCCGTTTGACGACCTTGGCGACGTTGTCGATCTCGATGGCGTCCCGGACGCAGCGCAGGTCTTCCCGGCTCGGGTCGCGGTATTGCAGGTACAGGGCGATGGTGTCGATGCTGGCCTGCGCCGCCGGCTCGGCGATCACCAGCCCGCCGCCCGGGCCGCGCCGCATGTGGGCGATCGAGTGGTACTCGAGGAGGCGCACGGCTTCGCGGAACACCGCGCGGCTGACCCGGTAGCGCTGCAGCAGGGCCGTCTCGGTGCCAAAGACCGAGCCCACCCGCCAGCCGTCGGCGGCGATGTCGTCGCCGATGGTGGCGGCCAGCATTTCGGCCAATTTGCCTTGCGGCACTTCGGAATTGAGCGGTCGGCGCGGCGTCCGCCCGCGGTTGCGGTCACCGGCGTGATGCCGTTGCAGCCAGGCCGTCACCGCCTCGACGTGGCGCTCGGACAGCGTCTTGGCCCGCGCCGGGTCGCCGGCCGTGACCGCAGCGACGACCCGGGAGTGGTGGGTGTGCAGGTGGTCGACCGCCTCGAGGGCCTCGGTCTCGGAGTCCGTTCGCGATTGCAGGGCGTAGCGGGTGGTGAGCCGCATCAGGACCTTGATGAACAGTTGCAGCACCGGGTTTTTGGATTGCTCGGCCAGCGCGATGTGGAACTCGTCGCGCGGCATCGGCAGGCCGGGCCTCCACTGCTGCTCGGCGTGCAACACCGCGCGCAGCCGGGCGATGCCGGCCTCGTCGATCCGCTCGGCGGCCAGCGAGGCCGCCAGCGGCTCGAGCACCAGCCGCGCGTTGAGCAGATCGGCCAGTGTGGTGCCCAGGTATTCGAGGTAGATGACGACGGCGCGGGTGGCCGGCCCGGCGTCGGGCTCGCAGATGTACAGCCCCCCGTTGGGGCCGCGGCGCATCCGGGCGACCTGGTGATGTTCGATCAGGCGAACGGCCTCCCGCAGCACCGAGCGGCTCACCCCGAAGCGCTGTTGCAGCGCCGGTTCGGAGCCCAGCGATTCGCCGACTGCCCACCCGCGCCGGACGATCTCGGCTTCGATGTCCCGGGCGAGGGCCGACGCGAGCGTTTTCGCCGGACCGGTTCTGGGCTCCGCGTTCATCGATCGCCCTACCGGCAGGTGAGCAGCATGCATCCCGCGACGGGCCCGCCGCCGACGGACACCACGCCCACCTGCGGGCGGCGCGCCACCTGCCGCTCCCCCGCGTCGCCGCGCAACTGCAGGCACCCCTCGTGCAGTGCCCAATAGCCGTGCATGCGCCCCGCGGAGAGTTGACCGCCGTAGGTGTTCAACGGCAGCTCGCCGTCGCGGGCGATGCGCGCCCCGCCCTCCACGAACGGTCCGGCTTCGCCGTCGCCGCAGACCCCGAGGGCTTCCAGCCAGGCCAGGGTGAGAAAGGTGAACCCGTCGTACAACTGGGCGACGTCGAGGTCGGCGGCCGTCAGGTCGGTGCGCGACCACATCTGCGCCGCCGCGTCCGACATCGCCATCTTCGGGTAGTCGGCGCGGTGGAACCAGCCGCCGGCGCCGTCGGACCCGCCGATCGCCTCGACCTGCACCGCGCGGTGCGGGCAGTCGGGCGCGTACTCGAGATGCGAGACCACCACGGCGATCGAGCCGTCGATCGGGACGTCGCAGTCCAGCAGCCCCAGCGGTGTGGACACCGGCCGAGCACCCAGGTAGTCGGCCATGGTCATCGGATCGCGGTACACCGCAAGGGGATTCAGTGCGGCGTTGCGCCTGCCGTTGAGGGCCACCCAGCCCAGCTGTTCCTTGCGGGTGCCGTACAGCTGCATGTGGCGGCGGCAGTTCAGCGCCAGCCAGTTGGCGGCGGAGTAGGCGTGCGCGGCGACCAGATCGTTGACGTCGTCCATCGCGCCGACGGCGGGCTTGGGCTCGCCCTCGGGGGTCTCGAACATCCGGGCCAGCGGCGGGGCCGCCGCGTTGGGTTCCTGCTTGACCGGGACGGTGCCGCCGAGCATCTGGATGGTCCGGTAGACGACCACGTGGCGGGCGCGGCGTTCGGCCACGGCGCGGCAGGCCGACATCACCGGGGAGAGCAACCCGCCGGTGCCGAACCCGGAGCCGCAGTCGGCGGCGTCGATGCCCAGCTGGGCGTTGACGTCGGCGGCGGGCGTGTCGCCCAGGGTGGCGATGCCGTCGATGTCGGTCGGGGCCAGGCCGGCGTCGGCGACGGCGGCCCGGACCGCCTCCATGGTCAGCTCCAGGCCCGGTATGCCGGTGCGGCGTCCGATCCGGGAAATCCCGATACCGGACAGGATCGCGTCCTTCTCGAAATGCGCCATGCACACCGCCCGTCAGACCACACCGTCGCCGCGTCGAACCAATTGAGTGTACTGTATTCGTCGTGTCGGACGGGCCGCTGCGCATCGAGTACTGCGACGGCTGCGCGCGCTGGGTGCATCCGGCCAGCGGCCGATGCCGCGACTGCGGCGGCGCGCTGGTGGCCCGCGAGGTCTGCGGGCGCGGCACGGTGTTCACCTACACCGTCAACCATCACCCCTACAACCCGGAGATCCCTACCCCGTATGTGATCGCCATCGTCGAGCTCGCCGAGCAGAGTGATCTGCGGGTGGCCGCCAATATCGTTGACTGCGAACCGGATTCGGTGACCTGCGGGATGCCGGTGACGCTGCTGCCGGAGCGCGGCAGCGGTGGCGCCCCGCGGTTCGCCCCGGCCTGAGCCGCGAGCCGACGCGGCCCGGTCGCTAGTTGATCAGCGGGTCGCGCGGCATTCCCAGGATCCGCTCGGCGATCTGATTGCGCGTCACCTCCGAGGTGCCGCCGGCGATCGCCATGCCGCGGGCCCCCATCATCAGCCGGCCGGACAGGGCGCCGGGACCGTCGGTCAGCGCGACCTCGGGGCCCAGCAGCGCCGCCATGATCGCTGCGCCCTCCACCATGTGTTCGGCCAGCTTCAGCTTGGTGACGTTGCCCTCCGGGCCGGGCCCCGTGCCCTCGACGCTGCGCGCGGCGCGCCGCAGGTTCAGCAGCCGCAGCGCGGTCTCCTCGGCGAGGTAGGAGCCGACGCGAATCTTCCCGCCCGCCAACCGATCCGGCCGCTGCTGGGCCAGCTGCACCAGTTGGTCGGCCAGGCCTTCGTAGAACGACCCGCTGCCGCCGATGCTGACCCGCTCGTTGCCCAGCGTCGCACGGGCCACGGTCCACCCGGAGTTGGGCGTTCCCACCACGTCCTCGTCGGGCACGAACAGGTCGTTGAAGAAGACCTCGTTGAAGTCCGATCCGCCGGTGATCTGCCGCAGCGGCCGCACCTCGACCTCGGGCGCCTTCATGTCGACGATCACCGTGGTGATGCCGGCGTGCTTGGGTGCGTCGGGGTCGGTGCGCACGGTGGCCAGCCCGCGCGCGCAGTAGTGCGCCCCGCTGGTCCACACCTTCTGCCCGTTGATCTTCCAGCCGCCCTCCACCCGGGTGGCGCGCGTCTTGATCGACGCCGCGTCCGAGCCGGCGTCCGGCTCGGAGAACAGCTGGCACCAGATTTCGTCTTTGCGCAGCGCCTTCTCCACGAATCTTTCGATTTGCCAAGGGGTTCCGTGCTGGATGAGGGTCAGGATCACCCAGCCGGTGATGCCGTAGTCGGGCCGCTTGATGCCGGCCGCGCGGAATTCCTCCTCGATGACCAGTTGCTCGACGGCGTCGGCCGCCCGGCCCCACGGTTTGGGCCAGTGCGGCATCACGTAACCGGTCTCGATGAGCTTGTCGAGCTGGGCGTCTTTGTCCAGGGCGGCGATCGCGGCGGCGTCGGCGCGGATCTTGGTGCGCAACTCCTCGGCCTCCGGCGGCAGGTCGAGGCTGTTGTCCCGGACGGTGCCGGCGGCGGTGCGTTCGAAGACGTCGGCGGCCGGTGCATCCCCGCCGAACAGGGCCGCGGTCACCACCGCCCGGCGCAGGTGCAGGTGCGCGTCGTGTTCCCAGGTGAAGCCGATGCCGCCGTGCACCTGGATGTTGAGTTCGGCGTTGCGCACATACGCCGGGAAGGCCAGCGCCGCGGCGACCGCGGCGATCAGGCGGAACTGGTCTTCGTCCTCGCCCGCCGCGCGGGCGGCGTCCCACACCGCGGCGATCCCGGACTCGGCGCCCACCAACATGTTTGCGCAGTGATGCTTGACCGCCTGGAAGGTGGCGATGGTGCGGCCGAACTGCTGGCGCACCTTGGCGTAGGCGACGGCCGCGTCGACACAATCCGAGGCCCCGCCCACCGCCTCGGCGGCCAGCAGGGTGCGGGCCCGGGCCAGCGCCGAGGGCCGCGCGCCGGCGAGCAGGTCGGCGTCGGACACCCGCACGTTGTCCAGCCGCACCCGCCCGGACCGGCGGGTCGGGTCGAAGTTGTCCGGCACGTCGACCGAGACGCCGTCGCGGTCCCGCTCGAGCACCAGCACGTCGTCGCCCGCGGCGATCAGCAACAGCCCGGCCAGCCCGGCGCCCAGCACGATCCCGGCCTCGCCGTCGGCCACCCGTCGCCCAGCCGCACCCGGCTGTCCAGGCCGATGCCCGCGGTGACGGTTCCGTCGATCAAGCCGGGCAACAGCCGCGACTTCTGTTCTGCCGTACCGTTTTTGGCGATCACCGCCGACGCGATGACGGTCGGCACGAACGGGCCGGGCGCCACCGCGCGGCCGAGCTCCTCGACGACCACGACCAGTTCGGGCAGCCCGAAGCCGGAGCCGCCGTACTCTTCGTCGATGTGCAGGCCGAGCCAGCCCAGCTCGACCAGGTTCGGCCAGAACCCGGGCCGCGGCTCGTCGGTGGCATCCAGCAGCGACCGCGCCGCCCAGCGCGCCTTCTGCGACGTCAGAAACCCGCGGGCCACCTCGGCGAGTTCACGATGGTCGTCGGTCAGTGCGATACCCATGCGGGAGCCCTCCTCGCCGTACCGGGATGGGTGCCTGCCCCGCTTCGAGGGGAAGCGGGGCGGCTGCCTAAAGAGTGTACTTAATGCGAGGAGGGTTCCGGCGGGGGGCGCCTACTTGGGCGCGAACCGCTGACCGGCGTCCAGCCGCAGGCACTGGCCGTTGAGCATCGGGTTGTCCACGATGGCCAGGGCCAGCTTCGCGTACTCCTCGGGACGGCCGAGGCGCTTGGGGAAGGCCGCGTCCTTGGTCAGCTGCGTCGCGAACTCGTCGGGAATGCCCTGGGTCAACCCGGTGGCGAACAGGCTGGGGGCGATCGCCAGCACCCGCACCCCCACCGAGCCGAGGTCACGCGCCATGGTCAGGCACATCCCGGCGATGGCGGCCTTGGCGGCGGTGTAGGCGACCTGCCCGATCTGGCCCTCGAAGGCGGCGATGGAGGCGGTGTTGATGATGACGCCGCGCTCCTCGTCCTCGGGCTCGTTCTTGGCCATGTGCGCGGCGGCGAGCCGGCTGATGTTGAAGGTGGCGATGAGGTTGAGGTCGATCACCGACTGGAAGGATTCGAGGTCGTGCGGGCCGTTCTTGGTCAGGGTGCGTTTGGCGATGCCGCCCCCGGCGGTGGTGACGATGACGTGCAGGCCGCCCAGCTTGTCGACCGCGCTCTGCAGGGTCTCCTCGGTGCCGGCGAAGTCGGTGACGTCGACGGGGTAGAACCCGGCGCCGATGCCCTCGGCCACCGCCTTGCCGTCGGAACTCTCGCGGTCGAGGATGGCGACGTCGGCGCCGCGCGCCGCGAACAGCTCGGCGCTGGCGCGTCCCATTCCCGATGCACCGCCGACGACGACGGCTTTCTTCCCGTTGATCTCCATCCGGACCTCCCATTGTCAGGCTTGTCAGAATCCATGCGATTTGTAACGTTACGTAGGCACGCTAGCGTGTCCGCTCCAGGCGCTTGTCACCGAGCCATGCCAAGCTGGCGACCGTGCTGCTTTTCGACGTGGCGACGGCGTCGGCCGACGTCGGGGGCACGCCGTCGCGGCTGACCAAAGTCGCCCGCATCGCCGACCTGCTGCGCCGGGCCGCACCCGACGCCGCCCTGGTCGCGATCGTCGTGTCGTGGCTGTCCGGTGAGTTGCGGCAGCGCCAGATCGGGGTCGGCTGGGCGGCGTTGCGCTCGCGCCCGCCCGCGGCCGCACATCCCACGCTGACCGTCGTGGCGGTGGATGCCGCCTTCGCCGAGATCGGCGCCGTGGCGGGCAAGGGCGCCCAGGCGCGCCGCGCGGCCCTGCTGAACACGTTGTTCGCCGTGGCCACCGAGACCGAGCAGACGTTTCTGCTGCGGCTGCTGGGCGGCGAACTGCGCCAGGGCGCGCTGGCCGGGATCATGGCCGACGCCGTCGCCAGGGCCGCCGGGATACCGGCCGCGGCGGTGCAGCGCGCCGCGATGCTGGGCGGTGACCTGCCGGCGGTGGCGGCGGCCGCGCTGTCCGGGGAGGCGTCCGCGCTGGACGCCTTCACGCTGCGGGTGGGCCGGCCGGTCGCGCCGATGCTGGCCCAGACCGCGGCGGGTGTGGCCGATGCGATCGAACGCCACGGCGGGCAGGCGATTTTCGAGGCCAAGCTGGACGGGGCGCGGGTGCAGATCCACCGCGCCGGCGACCAGGTCACCGTCTACACCCGAAGCCTCGACGACGTCACCGCCCGACTGCCCGAGGTGGTGACCGCGACGCTGGCGCTGCCGGTCGAGGCCCTGATCGCCGACGGTGAGGCGATCGCGCTGCGGCCGGACAACTCACCGCAGCGCTTCCAGGTCACCGCCTCACGCTTCGGCCGCTCGGTAGATGTCGCGGCGGCCGTTGCGGCGCAACCACTTTCGGTGTTCTTCTTCGACATCCTGCACTGCGACGGCGTCGACCTGCTGGACGCGCCGACCACCGACCGGCTGGCCGCGCTGGACGCCCTGGTGCCGCCCGCGCAGCGGGTCGACCGGCTGCTCACCGCCGACCCCGACGCGGCGGGCCGGTTCCTGGAGGCGACGCTGGCCGCCGGGCACGAGGGCGTGATGGCCAAGGCGCCGGGCGCGCCCTATCAGGCGGGCCGGCGCGGGGCGGGCTGGCTCAAGGTCAAGCCGGTGCACACGCTGGATCTGGTGGTGCTCGCCGTGGAGTGGGGCTCGGGGCGGCGCCGCGGCAAGCTGTCCAACATCCACCTGGGCGCCCGCGACCCGGCCACCGGCGAATTCGTCATGGTGGGAAAGACTTTCAAGGGCATGACCGACGCAATGCTGGACTGGCAGACGGCCCGGTTCACCGAGCTGGCCGTCGGCGGCACGGACGGCTACGTGGTGCGGGTGCGACCCGAGCAGGTGGTCGAGGTGGCGGTGGACGGTGTGCAGAAATCCTCGCGCTACCCCGGCGGGCTGGCGCTGCGGTTCGCCCGGGTGCTGCGCTACCGCAACGACAAGGGCCCCGCTGAGGCCGACACCATCGACGCCGTCCGCGCGCTGTACTAATCACCGCTCGACGCGCGCCGGTGCTCTTGCGCGCGTAGGGTTTCCGCCGTGGCAATCACCGAGCGCGACGACGGTGTCAGCTACGTGCACACCGACCACAACCTGCCACCCGTCGCCATCGTCGACCGCTCCCCGATCACGGCCCGGCACCGGATCGTGTTCGCGGTCATCGCCGTGCTCGGGGCGATCGCCTGGGCGGTCATCGCGTTCGCCCGGGGTGAGCCGGTCAACGCGGTGTGGTTCGTCGTCGCGGCGATCTGCAGCTACCTGATCGGATTCCGGTTCTATGCCCGGCTGATCGAACGCAAGATCGTGCACCCGCGCGACGACCACGCCACGCCGGCCGAAATCCTGGACGACGGCGCCGATTACGTGCCGACCGACCGCCGGGTGCTGTTCGGCCACCACTTCGCCGCCATCGCCGGGGCCGGGCCGCTGGTCGGCCCGGTGCTGGCCGCGCAGATGGGCTACCTGCCGTGCACCATCTGGATCGTCGCCGGGGCGGTGTTCGCCGGGGCGGTGCAGGACTACCTGGTCTTGTGGATCTCCACCCGGCGGCGCGGGCGTTCGCTGGGCCAGATGGCCCGCGACGAGCTGGGCGCCACCGGCGGGCTGGCCGCGCTGCTCGGGGCGTTCGTCATCATGGTGATCATCATCGCGGTGCTGGCGCTGGTGGTGGTGCGGGGACTGGCCCAAAGCCCGTGGGGCGTGTTCTCCATCGCCATGACCATCCCCATCGCGGTGTTCATGGGCTGCTACCTGCGCTTCCTGCGGCCGGGCCGGGTGGCCGAGGTGTCGGTCCTCGGCTTCGCGCTGCTGCTGATCGCCGTGGCCACCGGCAGCTGGGTCGCCGAAACACCTTGGGGCGCATCGTGGTTGAGCCTATCGCCGGTGACGGTGTCGTGGTTGATCATCGGCTACGGCTTCGTGGCGTCGGTGCTGCCGGTGTGGCTGCTGCTGGCGCCGCGCGATTACCTGTCGACCTTCATGAAGGTCGGCGCCATCGCCTTGCTGGCGGTCGGCATCTGCATCGCGCGACCGGTCATGCAGGCGCCCGCGGTGTCGCACTTCGCCTCCCGCGGCGACGGGCCGGTGTTCTCCGGCGCGCTGTTCCCGTTCCTGTTCATCACCATCGCCTGCGGGGCGCTGTCCGGATTCCACGCGCTGATCTCGTCGGGGACGACGCCCAAGCTGCTGGAGAAGGAAAGCCAGATGCGGCTGATCGGCTACGGCGGCATGCTGACCGAGTCGTTCGTGGCCGTCATGGCGCTGATCAGCGCGGCCGTCCTCGACCAGCATCTCTACTTCACCCTCAACGCCCCGGCCGCGCAGACCGGCGGCACCGCGGCCACCGCCGCGCACTACGTCAACGGGCTCGGATTGCCCGGCGCCCCAACGACTGTCGACCAGCTGAACCGGGCCGCCGCCGCGGTCGGCGAGAAGTCCATCGTGTCGCGCACCGGCGGGGCGCCCACGCTGGCGGTCGGCATGGCCGAGGTGCTGTACCGGGTGTTCGGCGGCGCCGGGCTCAAGGCGTTCTGGTACCACTTCGCGATCATGTTCGAGGCGCTGTTCATCCTCACCGCCGTGGACGCCGGCACCCGGGTCGCGCGGTTCATGCTCTCCGACACCCTGGGCAACATCGGCGGCCCGCTGGCCCGGCTGCGCAACCCGAGTTGGCGGCCCGGTGTCTGGCTGTGCAGCCTCGCGGTGGCGGCGGGCTGGGGCGGCATCCTGCTGATGGGGGTGACCGACCCGCTGGGCGGCATCAACACGCTGTTCCCGCTGTTCGGCATCGCCAACCAGCTGCTGGCGGCGATCGCGCTGACCGTCATCACCGTGATCGTCGTCAAGAAGGGGCTGCTGAAGTGGGCGTGGATTCCCGGGGCGCCGCTGCTCTGGGATCTGGTGGTGACGCTGAGCGCGTCGTGGCAGAAGATCTTCTCCGCCGACCCCGCCGTCGGCTACTGGACCCAACACTTCCAATACCTGGCCGCGAAGAGCGCCGGCCGGACGTCGTTCGGGTCGGCCCGTAACGCGCATCAACTCGACCAGGTCATCCGCAACACCTTCATCCAGGGCAGCCTGTCCATCGCGTTCGCGGCGGCCGTGGTCGTCGTGGTGATCGCCGGGGTGCTGGCCGCGCTCGGCGCGATTCGCGGGCCGGCCAGCCGGCTGAGCCGGCCGCTGACCGAGGACGAGCCGGTGCCGTCGGCGTTGTTCGCGCCGTCGGGTCTGATCGCCACCGCCGCCGAGCGGGAGGTGCAACGGCGATGGGACGCGCCCGGCGGAAAGGTCGTGCCCAAGCCGGCGCCGCGGTCCTAAACTTGCGCGATGAGAGTCGGAATCGACTTCGGCACAACCCACACCGTCGTCGCCGCCGTCGACCGCGGCAACTATCCGGTCGTCTCCTTCGACGGCACAGACGCGTGGCCGTCGATCATCGCCGCCAACGCCGCCGGGGAGCTGCGCTACGGCGCGGACGCGGCCGCCGTGCGCCACGACCCGTCGTGGTCGGTGCTGCGCTCGTTCAAACGTCTGCTCAACGACGCCGGGCCGCAGACCCGGGTCAAGCTGGCCGGCCGTGACTACCGGCTGGCCGAACTGCTGACCGGCTTTCTGGCGCGGCTGAAAACCGATCTGCAGCAGCACTCCAACGCCACCGTGGCCCCCGGGGAGCCCATCGAGGCCGCGATCAGCGTGCCGGCCAACGCCTCCAGCGCCCAGCGGCTGCTGACCCTGGACGCCTACGTGGCCGCCGGTTTCCACGTCGTCGCCCTGCTCAACGAGCCGTCCGCGGCGAGCCTGGAATACGCGCACCGGTACCGCTCCACCATCACCGCCAAACGGGAATACGTGCTCGTCTACGACCTCGGCGGCGGAACCTTCGACGCGTCGCTGCTGAAGATGACCGGGCACTCCAACGAGGTGGTGGTCAGCGAGGGCATCCAGCGGCTCGGCGGCGACGACTTCGACGGGGCGATCGTCGAGCTGGTGCGCGCCGGTGCGGACCTGCCCGGCCTCGACGCCGCCGGCCGCGCGCTGCTGGCCGAGGAATGCGCCGCCCGCAAGGAGGCCGTCGGGCCGCAGACCCGCCGCTTCCTGGTGGACCTGTCGCCGTTCGACCGGCCCCCGTTCTCCTGTCCGGTCGACGACGTGTACGCGGCGTGCGCCCCGCTGGTCGATCCGACGATGCGGCTGCTGGAGCGGGTGCTGCGCGACCCGAGCCGCGGCCGCGCGGACGTGGACTGGTCGGAGGTGGCCGGCATCTACGTGGTCGGCGGGGCCGGCGGCTTCCCGCTGGTGTCCCGGATGCTGCGCGCCCGGTTCGGGGACAAGCGGGTCAAGCGCTCACCGCACCCGTTCGCCGCGACCGCCATCGGGCTGGCGGTGTTCTTGGACAAGGAATCGGGTTTTGCGCTGTCCGAACGCTTTTCGCGGAATTTCGGGGTGTTCCGGGAGGCGGAGGCCGGCGCCGGGGTGGTGTTCGACCCGATCGTGTGCAAGGACGTGTCGCTGCCGGCCGACGGGCAGACCCCGCTGGTGGTCAAGCGGCGATACCGCGCCGCGCACAACATCGGGCACTTCCGGTTCGTGGAGTGCAGCCGGCTGGTCGACGGGCGACCCGACGGCGACATCACCCCGTATGACCCGGTGCTGTTTCCGTTCGACCCGGCGCTGCGCGACCGCGACGACCTGGGCCGCCAGCCGGTCGGCCGGTGGCGGGACGGACCCGACGTCGAGGAGCGCTACGTGATCGCCCCCAGCGGTGCGGTGGAGGTGACGTTGACGACGCAGCCGGCCGGCTTCGAACGCACCTTCCGGCTGGAGCGGTGCGCATCGGCGAGCTGAGCCGCGGCCGCTAGTTGCGGACCGCGGGCAGCACGGCCTGCTCCCAGGCCGCGAAGAACCCGTCCATGTCCGGGCCGATCTGCTGCACGTAGACCTCGTCGATGTCGGCGTCGATGTAGCGGCGCAACTGGGCGATGTGCCGATCGGGGTCGGGCCCGCAGGCGACGCTCTGGGCGACGGTGTCCGGCGGCACCAGCGGCATCAGCGCGGCGAAATCCTTGGGGCGGGGCAGGATTTGGGACGTCTGGCCGGGCAGCCCCTCGTTGCCCCACAGCCGGTGCGCGGTTTTCAGCGCGGCGTCGGCGTCGGCGTCCCAGCACACCTTGGTGCCGCCCTGCACCGGCTTGTCGCCGCCGCCGGCCTCCCGGAACTGTTTGACCAGCTCGCCGTCGGGCATGGAGATGCTGTATCCGTCGCCGATCCGGGCGGCCAGCCGCACCGCCTGCGGCCCGAACGCCGAGACGTAGATGGGCACCGGCTGCTCGGGGCGGGTGTAGATCCGGGCTTCCTGCACCTCGTAGTGCTTGCCGTGGTGGCTCACCTCGCCGCCCTGGTGCAGCTTGCGGATGACCTCGACGGCCTCTCGAGCATCTGAAGCCGGACCCCGGCGGACGGCCAGGGATCGCCCAGGATGTGCTCGTTGAGGGCCTCGCCGCTGCCCACCCCCAGCACGAACCGGCCCTGCAGCTGCACGGCCGCGGTGGCCGCCGCCTGCGCGATGATCGCCGGGTGTATCCGGATGGTCGGGCAGGTGACGGCGGTGCTGACCGGCAGCGACGTCGCCTCGGAGAGCGCGCCGATCACCGACCACACGAACGGGCTCTGGCCCTGCTCGTCGTTCCAGGGATGGAAGTGGTCGGAGATCCACAGCGCCTCGAACCCGGCGTCCTGCGCCCGCTTGGCCTGGTCGACGAGTTCCTTCGGCCCGAACTGCTCGCAGGAAAGAAAGTATCCGATCTGGGTCATGGCGCCCCGGCTACCCGCTCGGCGGGCGCTTAAGCATTAGGCAGCACCCGCGAGAACAGGCCGGCCAATTCGGGAGAAGACAGTTCTCGATAACCGAGAGACGATTTACGATCGCTGGTGACCTGAGCGGTCCCTGACGATCGGAGTTCCCCATCGACGCCTGGATTCTCGACGCCGTCGACGACGTGATCGCCGGCGGCGGCATGGGCACCGCCATCATCGAGCGGCTGTGACGATGCCGAGCACGCTGGAGCTGGCCGCGCCGGGCGACGGGGTGCGGGTACTGCGGCTGAATCGCCCGCACCGGCTCAATGCCATCGACGAGGCGATGCAGACCGAATTGCGGTTGGTGCTCGACGATTTGGCCGCCGACCACGCGGTACGCGCCGTGGTGCTGACCGGCGCCGGGCGGGGCTTCTGCGCGGGCATCGACATGCGTGACTTCGGGCCGTCGATGGTCGGGGCCGACGCGCCGGCGCTGGAGCGGATGCGGTTTCAGGAGCGGATGGCCGCCCTCGCGGAGGCGGTGTGGGCACTGCCGCAACCCGTCATAGCGGCGGTCAACGGGCCCTGCGTCGGCGCGGGACTGGCCCTGTGTCTGGCCGCCGACATCCGAATCTGCTCGGCGGCAGCGACTTTCGCCAACGCGGCCATCCTGCTCGGGCTGTCCGGCGCCGAGATGGGCATGAGCTATCACCTGCCCCGCATCGTCGGGACCGGCGTCGCCGCCGACTGGATGCTCACCGGCCGTACCGTGTCGGCCGCCGAAGCCGACCGGCGCGGGCTGGTGAGCGAGGTTGTCGAGCCGGACCGGCTGGTCGAGCGGGCGGTGGAGTTGGCGCGGCTCATCGCCGGGCACGCGCCGCTCGGCGCGCAGCTGACCAAGCGCGCCCTGCAGGTCAACACCGACGCCGCGAGCCTGGCGTCGGCGATGGAGCTGGAGAACCGCAACCAGGTGATCGCGCACGCAACCGACGAGGCGGCGGCGCGCCGGCAGAAGTGGTCGCGGTGAACCGCAACCCGGAGAGGACGGCAGATGTCGTGGGACTTTTCCACCGAACCCCAGTGGGCGCGGCAACTCGAATGGGTCGAGGACTTCGTGCGCGAGGAGTGCGAGCCGATCGACCTGATCGTCAAGGAATCTCACGACCTCGATGACCCGGTGCGCCAAGCGCTGATCCCGCCGCTGCAGAAGATCGTCAAGGAGCGCGGATTGTGGGCCACCCACCTGGGTCCCCACCTGGGCGGCCCGGGCTACGGGCAGGTGAAACTCGCGCTGCTCAACGAGATCCTGGGCCGCTCGGAATGCGCGCCGATCGTCTTCGGCTCCCAGGCACCCGATTCCGGCAACAGCGAGATCCTGGCCCACTACGGCACACCGGAACTCAAGGCCCGCTACCTCGAGCCGCTGCTGGACAACCGCATCGTGTCGTGCTTCTCGATGACCGAACCGCAGGGCGGGGCCGACCCGAAGGTGTTTCGCACCACCGCGGTGCCCGACGGCGACCACTGGGTGATCAACGGCGAGAAGTGGTTCTCGTCGTTCGCCTCGATGGCCTCGTTCATCATCGTGATGGCGATGACCGACCCGGAAGCGCCGCCGTATCAACGCTATTCGATGTTCGTCGTTCCCGGCGACACTCCCGGCATCACCGTGCTGCGCGACGTCGGGCTGGGCTACCAGCCCCTCGGCGGCGGACGGGAGGGATACGTCCGCTACGAAAACGTCCGGGTGCCGGCCGATCACATGCTGGGCCCGCGCGGCGGCGCGTTCGTCGTCGCGCAAACCCGGCTGGGCGGCGGGCGGATTCACCACGCCATGCGCACCGTCGGCCTGGTGCGCCGGATCTTCGACATGATCTGCGAGCGGGCGGTGTCGCGCTACACCCAGGGCGAGGTGCTGGCCAACAAGCAGCTGGTGCAGGAGATGGTCGCCGACTCCTGGATGGAGATCGAGGCGTTTCGGCTGCTGACACTGCAAACCGCTTGGAAGATCGACCAATTCAACGACTACCGGGCGGTGCGGGCCGACATCTCGGCGGTGAAGGCCATGATGCAGAGGGTGCTGCACGACGTGTCGGCGCGGGCGCTGCAGCTGCACGGCTCGCTGGGGACCACGCACGAGATGCCGTTCGTGCAGTACCTGGTGGAGTCCTTCGTGCTCGGCCTGGCCGACGGCCCGACCGAGGTGCACAAGGTGACGCTGGCCCGGCTGCTGCTCAAAGACCGTGCGCCCGCGCCGGATCTGTTTCCCTCCGAGCATTTGCTGCGGCTGCGCGCGGCGGCGGAGGCGAAATTCGCCGACAAGCTGGCGGGAATTCCCCGTGGCTAGACGGCTTTGGTGACGCCGACGTAGGACAGCACCACATCGGATTCGTCGGTCACCCGGTTGAGCACCGCATAGGACCGGATGAAGGACTGGCCCACGCAGCCGTCGATCTTGACGTGGAAATTGCTGACCATGACCCACGGGTTGGGGCCGCGGAATTGCTTTTTGACCACCGGCACCACGATCACCAGACCGGGTTTGAGGCCCACGTTGAGCACGCCCGCGATCGGCGCCACGACCAGCGGCAGCACGTCCCCGGGCACCCCGGTCACCGGTCCGGTCACGCCCGGGGTGATGCCGGCGGTACCGCCGATCGTGACGCCGTCCGACGTGCTCATGTCGATGCCGCAGCCGATCTCGTAGCCCACCTCGAGCACGCCCTGCGGCTGGGTCGGTCCCGACAGGGAGCCGACGAAGATCCCGCTGGCCAGGTATTCGCGGGAGGACAGCGCGGTGGTCAGCGGCGCCACCGGGACCTGCTGCTCGTCGCGGGCGCCGAGTCCGAGCGTCCAGCCGTCGGGAGTCTTGAGGATTGCGGGCGGATTGGAGGGCAGCGCCCCCTCGGCGGCCGGCGCGGCTTCCGGAGGCGGCGGCGCGGCGTCGGGGTCGGCGCCCGTCGTGGGCGCCGTGGGCAGCGACAGCGCCAGGCAGACGGCGGCCACCAGGGCGCGACGAACGACCACGGCAATCGGCCTCACGGGCGACACCGTACGCACCGGGCAATTCCGGTAGCGAAATTTGCTGGGCGCCCGGTCGAAGTCGTTGTGGGTCCGTGACTGTTATGCGACGTGCACGCAAATGTAGACTGGGATTTTCGATAAGCTTCCCAGGCCAACGATCCGGGCGGAAACCGAGGAGGCGGCGATGACGTTTCGCAGCTGCGGTCGCGGACTGCTCGCCGCGGCGGCGACGGCGATTGCCCTGGGGTGCGCCGCCGGGGCGGCGCATGCCGACCCCAACGTCGATCCGCGCCCGCAGCCGCCGGGGATCGACGACGTGTGGAGCCCGTTCCCGACCACCTGGACCAACCCGTCCAACGAGGGCCAGCCGGTGAACGACTCGGGCGACGTCGGGATGATCTGCGAAAATCTGCTGGTCCGCTGCCAGTAACACTCATCGGCGCCGAGCCAGTAGGGCCCCGGCGCGATCCAACAGCCTCGGCAAAGTCGTTGTCATAGACTCTAATTCGGCTCGCGGCGAGGATCGGCGCCGATTGTGCTTGACGATCAGCGACCAGGTGGCCGCCGACTTGAAACACGCCAGCGCGCTGAACCAATCCAGATCGCCGGCATCGCAACCCAATTCGTGAAGGTAGAGGTCGGCGAGTTCGGCGGTCGAGGGAACCGCACCGTCCGACGGCGTCACCCGCCGGTAGGTGTCCGGGTCGCAGTTGATCAGGAACCAGCCCACGTCGATGCGCGGGTCGCCGATCGACCAGATTTCCCAGTCGATGACCGCGTTGATCCGCGGGCCGTCGGCGAGCAGGTTGCCCAGCCGGAAGTCGCCGTGTACCACGGCGGGTGGCATCGCGCGCGGCGCGCAATCCAGCAGCGCGTCACGCACTTTCGGCCAGCCCGGGGCCAGCGCCGGGTCGACGGTCCCCAGCGTGTCGGACCAGCGGTGGACTTCGGCCACCGGATCGATGACCGGTTCGCCGCCCAACCCCAGTTCGGTCGGCGGGATGCGGTGCAGCGCGGCCATGGTCCGGCACGCGTTGCGGTACCGGTCGGCCAGGCCGGGCACGGCCGGCCAGCCGTCGAATAACGGTTCCCCACAGTCGCCTTCGACGCGCGACATCACGTACAGCGGCGGCGTGTACGGTGGCCGCCCGGCGTCCTCCCAGCACACCCGAGGAACCGGAACATCGGTCGGCGCAAGCGCTTTGATGATGCGGGCCTGACGCAGCACATCGCGGTGCCCAACCGGTGCGACACCCGGCGGAGCGACCTTGATCACCACCGGCCGGCCGTCGCGAATGCCGGCGAAGGTGAGGCCGGACGCGCCGCCGGACAGCGGGGTCAGGGCGGTGATGCCCGCGCCGGCCAGCCGGCCGCGCAGGACATCCAGGTCCGGCTCGGCGCTGCTCATGTGGCCGGCGGGCCGGTGCCGGGCCAGCCGACCTCGGCGAGGAAGGGTTGGGTGTGCGCGATGCGACCGGTCAACGTCTTCGGATCACCGGTGCACAACCGGAACACCGTCTCGGTGATCAGCGCGATGTCCTCGGTGTCGGTCTTGGCCAGATCGAGGGTGCCGGCGCCGGGCGTGGCGACGGGGTTGGACGGGGCGGCGGCGTTGACGGCGATCCCGTCGTCGTACAGTTCGGCCGCAAGGCTTTTCGTCAACCGGTTCAGGGCGGCCTTGGCCGTGCCGTAGATGCCGAAGCCGGCGGTCCGGTCGAATTCGGAGAACGGCGGGCCGGGCGGCAGGTCGCCGCCCACCGAGGTCAGGTTCACGATCCAGCCGCGGCCGCGCTCGCGCATCGCGGGGATCGCCAGCTGGCACAGGTGCAGCGGCCCGAGCACGTGCATCTCCATCATCAGCCGGGCGCGCCGTTGCGGGAACCCGTCCAGCGGCCGCAGGAAGGTGACCGCGGCGTTGTTGACCAGGATGTCCGGCGCGCCGACGGTGCCGACCACCTCGGCGAACAACCGCTCGCGTTCGTCGGGTTGCGACAGGTCCGCCTGCACCGCAACGGCTTTCCCGCCGGCGGCCAGGATCTCGTCGCGGGTCTGGCGCAGCGCCCCCTGATATTTCGGGTCGGGGTCCAGGGTGCGGGCGGTCAGCGCCACGGTGGCGCCGCGTTCGGCCAGCCGCGCGGCGATCGCCCTGCCCAGCCCCCGGCTGCTCCCGGTGACCAGCGCCACCATCCCGTCGCACCGCTGCCCGCTCATCGTCGTCCTCCTCGGTGACCGTCGGAAATGGCTTCTCCGCATCAGAGAATGCCATTATCGCCGGTGCGGGAAAAGCGGCTAGTCGTCGATCGCCGTCGCCGCCCAGGCCAGCAGCCGCCGCCACAGTCGATGCCGGCTCGAGGCCATGTTGTGGCAGTGCGCGCTGCCGGCCAGCACCACGGTGGTGATGTCGGGGCTGCTGCGGTACAGGGCGGCCTCGGCGCGCGGATCCGGGGAGACGTCGACGACGCCGTACCCGAGCAGCACCGGGACGTCGATGCGGGCGGCGTGCTCGGCCACGATGCCGGGGATCATCGCCGTGCCGAACACCCGCGGCACCACCGACACCGCGGTGACGGCGTCGGCCGCGACGATGTCGGCGGGCACGTCGGCAAGGTGGAACCAGCCTTGCAGGTGCTCGCGCGGCCCCGCGAAATACGGCTGCGCCAGCGCGGCGAGGATCTCGGCGGCCAGCTCGGCGCGGCCTTGCGGGGTGGCCGCGCGGGCGCGGAATGCCGGGTCCAGGTTCAGCGGCGCGACGTGCTGGTTGGTGCACCCGAGCATCGCCATGGCGGCGTAACCGCCGAACAGCGCCTGCTGGGTGAGGGCGAGGTAGCCGCCCAGCGAATGCGCCACCGCCACCGCCGGCGCCTGCACGCCGGTGGTTCCGGGCAGCGCGCGCAGCGCACAGTCCAGCGCGGCGCCGATCTCGGCGAAACCGAAATCGGATGCCGGCTGCGAACTTTCGCCGGTGCCCAACGGATCGACCGTCAGCACGGCGTAGCCGTTGCCGGTGGCAAAGTCGGCGAAGCTGTAGCCGTCATGGCCGGCGATGTCGAGGTCCCAGTACTCGCGGCTGTAGGTGCCGCCCGGCAGGCAGACCAGCACCGCGGCCGCCGTGCCGCCGCGCGCCGGATAGTAGGTCGCCGCCAGCGACGCCCGCTCCCCGACCGCGCTGCTGACGTCGAAGCGGACCGGGTGCCCGGTAGCGGCCATAACCTGCGCTTCCTTTCCTGTCCTGTACACACATACCTGTACATGCGTGCGCGAGGAGGCGTCTTGACCTATCTGTTCTTGATTTGCGCGATTTTGGCCGAGGTGGTCGCGACCAGCCTGCTCAAGAGCACCCAGGGTTTCACCCGGCTGTGGCCCACCGTGATCTGTCTGCTCGGCTACGCCGTGTCCTTCGCGCTGCTGGCTGTGTCGATTTCGCGCGGCATGCAGACCGACGTCGCCTACGCGTTGTGGTCGGCCATCGGCACGGCGCTGATCGTGCTGATCGCCGTGCTGTTCCTTGGCTCGCCGATATCGGTGACCAAGGTCGTCGGTGTCGGGCTGATCATCGCCGGCGTGGTGACGCTGAACCTGACCGGGGCGCACTGACCGGGTCCGGCGCCGGGCCGAAGGTGATGTCTCGAGTGGACGATTCGCCGGTGCGCCGCAAGGATCGACAGCACAACTCGTGGCAGGGAGGGAAGTGACATCACGATTCGCCGGCCTGGCGCTGGCGCCGGTGGCCATCGCGCTGGCCATGCTGTTCGCCCCGTTCGCCGGGGCCGACGACTACACCGATCAGCTGGTGGCGAGGTTCGACAGCCAGACGCATGTGGTGGCCGACCCGGGGGCACGGCCACCGCTGCAGAACCCGGACGGGCTGAACCGGCAGATCCTGGCGGGCCCGTGGCGGTGGAGTTCCGGCCCGCCGATCTGGGTGGCGGCGGTGGCGCCCGCCCAGAGCGGGGTGACCACGGCCGATTCCATCCACGAGGCCATGCTGCGACGAGACGCCCAGTTCAGCGGGGTCATCCTGGTCATCGACTCCCGCGGCTACCACGTGCGGGCCTACCACGTGCCCAAGGTCGTCGCGGACAACGTCGACGAATTCATGAACCAGTCGGCGCAAGATCATCGCAACGATCCGTACGGCGCGGCCAGTGAATTCGTCGGCAAGCTGTCGGGCGTCAGCGTGCCCACCCGCGCACCGGTGTCCACCTCCCCGCTGGTGCAACACCAGCGCGACGACTGGGCCTGGCTGAAGGCGGCGTTCGTCATTGCCGGGATCACGTTGGCGACGGCCGGCCTGATCTGGTTCGCGGTGAGTCGAAATCGCAAGCACCGCAAGGACATCGAGAACCGCGAGCAGATCAAGCAGGAGCTGATCACCGCCGCGTCGAACGTCGGCGACCTCGACAACGAAGTGCTCACCGACGGCAACACCGATGTGAGCGCCGAGTCGCTGAAGGCCAATGCCAGCCTGCACGACGCCCGAAAAGCCTACGAGAAGGGCGATTACGGCGCGGCCCGCGCCCACCTGCGGGTGGTGGAGTCCACGGTGGCCAAGGCCAACCGCAAACTGCACCCGGGGCAGCGCGAACCCGAAGGGGCCGCGGCGGATTCGTCTGTGCCCGCGCCGGAGCGCAAGCAGGCCAGCGTGCGCACCACCGACCCCGAGACCGGTCAGACGGTGACGATCAGCAACGCCGACTACCGCACCACCGCGCAGCCCGGCTACCCGCACTACTTCGGCGGCGGCTACCACAACGGGATCTTCTTCCAGCCCGGCTTTTACCCGTACCCGTTCTGGGGCCCGGGCTGGGGTTGGGCGTTGGGCGACGTGCTGCTGATGGACGCGCTGCTGGACGACCATTGGGGCGGCGGATTCGAGCGCGGTTTCGAGGCCGGCCGCGACGCGGCCTTCGCGGACGCCGGCAGTCACAATGCTGCTGCCAACTACGAAGCCGCTAACTATGACGGCGGCTATGACGCGGGCGGCGACATCGGCTTCGACGGCGGCTGGGACTCGGGAGCCGGGTGGGATTCGGGTGGCTCCGACTCCGGCGGCGATATCGGCTTTTGAGCTCTCCCGGCCCAGGCGTTAGGTTCCTTCGATGAGCACGGACAAGATCAACCGCGGCATCCTGCTCGCCATGGTGGCGATCGGGGCGGGCGCCTACGGCTTGCTGTACGGCCACGCGTCGGCACTCTTCAAGCTGCTGGTGCCGGTTGCGCTGATCGTCCTGCTCGGGCTGGTCGTCCGCGACGTCATCAAGGACCGGGCGGGGAACGATGAGTGAGGCCGTCCACGGTCTGGCGACCGTCATCGCCCTGGCGCTGGCGTCGACGTTGGCGCTCGTCGCCGCGGTGCACGTGCACCGACTGGAGGGCCGGGCGACCGCACCGATCAGCGAGGAAATCGGCAGCGCCAAGGCGGTTTTGCACAAGGTCCGCAAGGGCGAACCCATGTCGCCGGCGGAGGTGGACTACGCCAAGCAGGTCGTCGCCGACCGGGGCTCGCTGATGACCCTGTGCATCCCCGGCGCCCTGTTCATGCTGGGGTGCTTCTTCGTCTTCGGCAGCCTCTACCACCTGCACGGGGCGACTCCCTCGGAGCGCACCTTCCTCGGCGTGATCCCCATGTTGACCTCGACGAACCTGGCCATCCAGATTCGCCGCAGCGCACGGCTGAGGCGGCGGCTGCGGCACCTGTCCTGACCGAGGACGGGTTCGGGTTGCGGTGTTCGGACCCTTTGCACGATGATGTGTCAATTGGGCACATGAGCGTCTACTATTCGACGGGCGCGACGGCGAGAGCGGGGGGCAGCAGCACGATGGCCGGACCGGGTCGCAGGTGATCGCATGAGCCCTCGCTCCACCGGGCGTGCTGTGCTGGCGCGGATCTGGATGCCGCTGGTGGCCGTCGTCGCGGTGGGCGTGGGCCTGCTCTGCATGTACAAGGTGCACCAGTTCTCCGAACCGGAGCCGGTCATCACCGTCAACGGTCCGCAGGCACCCGAGCAGTTCAACCTCAAACGGATCACCTACGAGGTGTTCGGCTCCGTCGGGCAGGGCGGGAAACTCGTCTACGTCGACATCGACGGCCATCCGCACCAGGTCGACATCACCACGCTGCCGTGGACCCACACCGAGAGCACCACGCTGTCGGTGGCCTCCGGCAGCATCTCGGTGCACGTCCACGGCGGTCAGGTGGGGTGCCGGATGCTGGTCAATGACGTTGTCCGCGACGAGCAGTCGGGCAACCACCAGGACGCCGACGTCCAGTGCCGGGTGAAGTCGGCATGACCGAGCATCGCCTCGGCGCCTCCCGGGTCAAACGTCCCCTCATCCCCAGGATGGTTCGCGCCTTCGCGATACCGATCATCTTCTTCTGGGGACTGCTCGCCGTCACCACGAATACCTTTATGCCGCAAGTGGAACGGGTCGCCGAAGAGCTCGCCGGGCCGATGGTCCCGCACTATGCGCCCTCGCAGCGCTCGCTGCTGCACATCGGCGAGAAGTTCCACGAATCCAACTCGACCAACCTGACCATGGTGGTGTTCGAGGCCAACCGGCCGCTGGGAGACTCCGACCACCTCTACTACGACGACCTGATGCGCCGCCTGCAGCGCGACACCAAACACGTGCAGTACGTGATGGACCTGTGGGGCAAACCGTTCACCGCGGCCGGGGCGCAAAGCGTCGACGGCAGGTGCACCTACGTGCTGCTGCGGCTGGCCGGCGACATCGGCCAGATCCAGGCCAACCAGTCGGTGGACGCGGTCCGCGACATCATCAAAAACGACACTCCCCCACCGGGTCTCAAGGTTTACGTCAGCGGCGCGGCGCCGCTGGCCTCCGACACGCTGTCCATCGCCAACGCCAGCCTGAACAACGTCACCATCGTCACGATCATCCTCATCGTGGTGATGCTGCTGCTGGTGTACCGCACGCCGTCCACCCTGCTGGTGCCCCTGCTCGGTGTCCTCATCGAAATGCTTGTCGCCAAAGGGATTACCTCCACCCTCGGGCATCTGGGCTACATCGAGTTGTCGTCGTTCGCGGTGAACATCGTCATCGCGTTGACCCTGGGGGCCGGCACCGACTACGGCATCTTCCTGATGGGCCGTTACCACGAGGCGCGGCAAGTCGGTGAAAGCAGGGAAGACAGCTTCTATATCGCCTACCGGGGTGTGGCGCCCATCATCATCGGGTCGGGGCTGACGATCGCCGGGGCGTGTTACTGCCTGACGTTCGCGCGGCTGAACTATTTCCACACCATGGGGCCCGCGGTGGCGATCACCATGCTGTTCACCATCGCCGCGGCGATGACGCTGGGTCCGGCGCTGCTGACCGTCGGCAGCCTGTTCGGGATGTTCGACCCGCGGACCGACAGCAAAGGGCGTCTGTACCGGCGCATCGGGGCCAGCGTGGTGCGCTGGCCGGTGCCGATCTTGGTGGCCAGTTCCGCGATCGTCATGGTCGGGGCGATCTTCGTGCCCACCTACCGGCAGAACTACGACGACCGGCAGTACCAGCCGCGAAATGCCCCGGCGAATCTGGGTTTTCAGGCCGCCGATCGGCACTTCCCGAAAAGCAAGCTGTTCTCCGAGATGCTGATGATCGAGACCGATCACGACATGCGCAACTCGGCCGACTTCATCTCGCTGGACCGGGTCGCCAAGGCCCTCATTCGGCTGCACGGGGTGGCGATGGTGCAGGGCATGACCCGGCCGCTGGGCCGCGCGCTCGAGCACGCCAGCATCCCCTACCTGTTCACCACGCAGGGCAGCGGCAACGGACAGCAGCTTCCGTTCAACCGGGAACAGAACTCCAACACCGACGCGCAGGCCGAGATCCAGGCGCACTCTGTTGCGGTGCTGCGCAAGGAGATCGGCTTTTTCCAGAAGGTGTCCGACGAGCTGCACCAGACCGTGCTCACCGTGGAGGACCTGCAACAGGTCAGCGACGAGATGAACGAGGAAGTTTCGAATCTCGACGACTTCTTCCGTCCCATCAAGAGCTACTTCTATTGGGAGAAGCACTGTTTCGACATTCCCCTGTGCTGGGCGTTCCGATCGCTGTGGGACACCATCGATCACATCGACCACCTGGCCGAAGACATCAACCAGGCCAGGATCTCGCTCACCGAGGTGGACAAGGCGTTCCCGCAGATCATCGCCCAGCTCAAGGCCACCGCCGACGACACCGAGGCGTTGCAGTTGAAGTTGGTCAACAGCTACGGGTCGGCGGATCTGCAGTCCATCCAGACCGATCAGACCTACGACGACCTGATCAACGTCGGTAACGACTTCGACCGGTCCCGCAGCGACGACTACTTCTACATCCCGCACGAGGGTTTCGACAACGACGACGTGAAGACCGGCATGAAGCTGATGATGTCGCCGGACGGCAAGGCGGCCCGCTTCATCGTCACCCACGAGGGCGACGCGATGGGTCCCGAAGGGGTGGAACACGTCGAACAGTTCCCCGAAGCGATCAAGACGATCCTGAAAGAGACGTCGCTGGCGGGCGCCCGGATCTACATCGGCGGTTCGGGCTCCAACGACAAGGACATCAAGCAGTACGCGATGTCGGATCTGCTGATCGCGGCGATCGCGGCGTTCGTGCTGATCTTCTTGATCATGTTGTTCATCACCCGAAGTCTGGTGGCCGCGTTGGTGATTCCCGGCACCGTGGCCTTCTCCTACGCCGGGGCGTTCGGCCTGTCCATCCTGTTCTGGCAGCACCTCATCGGCCTGCATCTGCACTGGCTGGTGCTACCGTTGACGTTCATCATCCTGGTGGCCGTCGGTTCGGACTACAACCTGCTGCTGATCAACAGGGTCAAGGAGGAGCTGCACGGCGGCATCCACACCGGCCTGATCCGCGCGCTGGGCAGCACCGGCGGCGTGGTGACGTCGGCGGGCTTGGTGTTCGCCTTCACCATGCTGGCCATGCTCACCAGCGAGCTCAGAACGATCGGTCAGGTCGGCTCCACCGTGTGTATCGGCCTGCTGCTCGACACGCTGATCGTGCGCTCGTTCGTGGTGCCGTCCATCCTGCGGATCCTCGGGCCGTGGTTCTGGTGGCCCACCCTGGTGCGTTCCCGGCCGCTGCCCCAGCGATAGCTACCTGAAGATCCGATGAGAGAGACGGCCGGGCCCACAGCGGCCGCGGGCATAATCGTGGCGTGACGGCGCCGGGCGCGGCGAGGCCGCAGAAGCGGCCGGATCGCTACGACCCGGCGAACTGGCGCAGGCCTCGGTGATGGGCGCGCTGTGCGCGGCGATCGCCATCATCGCGGTCGTTCTTCCGCACGGCGGCGGGCTGGGGCTGCTCGGCAGCGTGCCCACCGGCCTGCTCGCCTACCGCTACCGGATCCGGGTGCTGATCACCGCGACGGTCGCCGCCGGCGTGATCGGCTTTTTGGTCGTCGGGTTGAGCGGCTTGGCGGCGATCGCGTTGTGCGCCTACACCGGCGGGCTGGCCGGAATCGTCAAACGGCACCGCCGCGGCACACCCACCGTGCTGGCGGTGTCATTGGTGGCGGCCGGCGTCGTCGGCGCGGGCATGGTCATCGCGCTCACCGTGTTGACCCGGTTGCGCCAGTTGGTCTTTCATGCCATCGGCGCGGCGGTGGACGGCGCCGCGTCGGTGGTGGCGCGGGTGCCGCCGCTGCACGCGGCCGCCGTGCGGTTGGCCGAGTTCTTCGCCGCGGCGTTGCAGCACTGGCAGTGGCTGGTGCTCGGGTACGCGCTCGTCGCGATCGTGGGCGCCTCGCTGGTCGGTTGGTGGGCGTTGTCGCGGGTGCTGGAGCGGCTGCGCGGGATTCCCGATGTGCACAAGCTGGACGCGCCGGCACGCAACGGCCCGACCCGGCCCGTCCCGGTGCGACTGGACCGGGTGCGGCTGCGTTACCCGCACGCCGACCGCGACGCGCTGCGCGCCGTCAGCCTGGACGTGCAAGCGGGTGAACACGTCGCGGTGACCGGCGCCAACGGCGCGGGGAAAACCACCCTGATGCTGGTCCTGGCCGGCCGCGAACCGACGTCGGGCACGATCGAACGCCCCGGGTCGGTGGGCCTGGGTGAGCTCGGCGGGACCGCCGTCGTCATGCAGCATCCGGAGAGCCAGGTGCTGGGCACCCGGGTCGCCGACGACGTGGTCTGGGGTCTGCCGCCCGGCACCACCACCGACGTGGGCCGGCTGCTCGGCGAAGTCGGGCTGGCGGGCCTGGCCGACCGCGACACCGGCAGCCTGTCCGGCGGCGAACTGCAGCGCCTGGCGGTGGCCGCGGCGCTGGCCCGGGAGCCGGCGCTGCTGATCGCCGACGAGGTCACCAGCATGGTGGACCGGCAGGGCCGGGAGCAGCTGCTGACCGTGTTGTCCGGACTGACCGAGCGGCACCGCACCGCCCTGGTGCACATCACCCACTACAACGACGAGGCCGAATACGCCGACCGCACCATCAATCTCGGTGATACGCAAGGCGATACCGCCCTGATCCGAACGGCGACCGCGCCCGCGCCGACGTTCCCGGCGGGCCGGGGGGGCCGGGCGCCGGTGCTCGAACTCGCCGGCGTCGGGCACGAATATGCCAGCGGCACGCCGTGGTCCCGAACCGCGCTGCACGACGTCAGCTTCACCGTGCACGAGGGCGACGGGCTGCTGATCCACGGCGGCAACGGCTCGGGCAAGTCCACCCTGGCGTGGATCATGGCCGGACTGACGGTGCCGACCACCGGGACCTGTCTGCTCGACGGCCGTCCCGCCGCCGAACAGGTCGGAGCGGTGGCGCTGCAGTTCCAGGCCGCCCGGCTGCAGTTGATGCGCAGCCGCGTCGACCTGGAAGTGGCCTCGGCAGCGGGCTTTTCGCCCGACGACCACGACCGGGTCAGCGCAGCGCTGGCCACGGTCGGCCTGGATGCCGGGCTGGCCGAGCGGCGCATCGACCAGCTCAGCGGCGGCCAGATGCGGCGCGTGGTGCTGGCCGGTCTGCTGGCGCGGTCACCCCGGGTGTTGATTCTCGACGAACCGCTGGCGGGGCTGGACGCCGCCAGTCAACGCGGCCTGGTCGAGCTGCTGGCCGAGCGGCGCCGCGAGACCGGGCTGACCGTGGTGGTCATCTCGCATGACTTCGCCGGGCTCGAGCAGCTGTGCCCGCGCATCCTGCACCTGCGCGACGGCTCTTTGGATGCGAATCCTGTTGCAGCCCAGCCTGTTCCGGTGCCCGTTGCCCCTCCGACTAAACGTCCGGCGGCGCGCCGCCGGCCCGTGGTGCTGCTGCGCCCCGTCCCGGGCAGCTCGCCCATCCACGAGCTGTGGGCCGGAACCAAACTGCTGGTGGTGTTCGCCATGTCGTTGCTGCTCACGGTGTTTCCCGGATGGGTGGCCATCGGGCTGGCGACCGCGCTGGCGGCGGCGGGACTGCGGCTGGCCCACATCCCGCGCGGTGTGCTGCCCTCGGTGCCGCGCTGGCTGTGGATCTTCCTGGGCGTCGTCGGCGTCACCGCGGCGCTGGCCGGCGGGGCCCCGACGATTCACCTGGGCACGGCGTCGCTCGGGCTGGGCGGGCTGCTGGACTTCCTGCGCGCGACCGCGCTGACCGTGGTGCTGCTCGGCCTGGGCGCACTGGTGTCATGGACCACCAACGTCGCCCAGATCGCCCCGGCCGTAGCGGCTTTGGGCAGGCCGCTGCGAGTCCTGCGGATCCCGGTCGACGACTGGTCGGTCGCCTTGGCGCTCGCGCTGCGCACTTTCCCGATGCTCATCGACGAGTTCCGGGTGCTCTACGCCGCTCGGCGGTTACGGCCCCGCCGGCCGGCGCAGACCCGCTGGGCCCGCCTGCGCCGGCCGGCGACCGACCTGATCGACGTGGTCGTCGCCGTCATCACTGTGACGCTGCGGCGCGCCGACGAGATGGGCGACGCGATCACCGCGCGGGGCGGCACCGGGCAGATCTCGGCGGCCCCGTCGCGTCCGAAACGCAATGACTGGATAGCGCTTTCGATCGCGTCGGCGGTGTGCGCGGCCGCGGTGGCGGCCGAGCTGGCGTTGCTGGCCGGCCACTAGAGCGCCGCTTTTAGAACCGGGCCAGCGCCGGCACATCCGCCAGCGCGCAGTCCGGGATGCCTTCGGCCGCGCGCAGCAGGAAGTTGAGCTTTTCGATGCGTTCGCCCGAGCGCGGTGCGCCGTTCTTCTGCAACGGCGCACCCAGCCCCACCGCCAGATCCATCACCACGTCGTCGATGACGCCGCCCGACCGGCCGGACGGAATCGCCAGAAGGCCGTTCTGCGAGGCATATTCGAAGCAGTCCAGCGCCTCGGCGATGGTGCCGACCTGGTTGGGCTTGAGGATGAACCCGTCGACGGCCGATGTCTCGACGGCGCGCCGCAACCGGTCGCGGTTGGTCACGATCAAATCGTCCCCGACGATGATCGAACGGTTGACCGTCTGCACCGCTTTGGTGAACCCGGCCCAGTCGTCGCCGTCCAGCAGATCCTCGATGAACAGCATCGGGAACTCCTGCGACAGGGCGCGGGCGTAGTCGATCAACGCCTCCGCGGTCACCCGACCGCCGTTGAAAGCGTAAGTGGCGGAATCGTTGTCGTACACCTCGCTGGACGCGCAGTCGAGTGCGAACGCCATGACGTCGGCGCAGCCGGCGCGTTCGACCGCCTCGGCCAGCAGTTCCAGGACGGCGTGCGGGTCACCGGACGGCGCGATATAGCCGTAGGACGACGCCAACAGCGGTGTGCGGCCCAGATGTTCGGCGAGCACCTCGCCGAGCACCTCGAACAGGCTCACCCCCTTCTCGACCGCCGCCTGGATCGACTCCGCCCGATACGGCACGACGAGGAACTCGCTGAAACTCTGCTCGACGTCCCCGTAGCGGCCGCCGTTGATCATGTTGAAGCTGGGCATCGGCACGGTGGTCGGTGGTGTCAGCCCGAGCAGGGCGCCGACGTAGGTGTAGGTGGGTGTGCCCGCTGCCGCGGCGGCCGCCCGCAGCAGCGCGATCGACGTGGAGTAGATCGCGTTGCCGCCCAGCCGGTGTTTGTCGGGCGTGCCGTCGAGTTCGATCATGACCCGGTCCAGCGACCGCGGGTCGTCGAGTTCGGCGCCGGTCAGCACGGGGGCGATCTCGTCTCTGACTGCGGCGACGGCGCGGTGCACGCTGCGCCCGCGGTATCGGGTGGGCTCCCCGTCCCGCAGGACGAACGCCTCGTGTGCCCCGACCGAGGTGCCGGTCGGCGCCGCGCCGCGGCCGACATGGCCGGTGTCGGTGGT
Organism: Mycobacterium sp. MAC_080597_8934; assembly: GCF_000523975.1. Lineage (NCBI taxonomy): Bacteria > Bacillati > Actinomycetota > Actinomycetes > Mycobacteriales > Mycobacteriaceae > Mycobacterium > Mycobacterium sp. MAC_080597_8934. Next base: position 161,196 of record NZ_JAOS01000022.1, read on the forward strand.
GATTTCGACCTCGACCAGCGGCCGGGCCTTGCAGTCCAGCAGTTGGCGGGCGACGACGGAAGCGATCCGCACCATCGACCTCCCGGACCCTGTCGAGGCCTATCGAGAGCGCCAGCCTAAGACGAATCCGCTGAGAGCTCGCTGAGAACTCCCCGCCTAGGGGGTCTCCTCCTCCTGGACACCGAAGGTGTTGACCGCCAGCGCCAGCAGCAGGTAGCCGCCGATGGTGAAGATCAGGTCCATGCACTGCCGCTGCGTGAACAGCTCGCACAGCCGGTCCCAGGTCTGCCGGCTCAGGGTGCTGGCACCGGTGAGCTCGTCGACGGCCCGGACCACGGCCGCATCGGTCAGGTCGGCGCAGCGGCCTCGCCGGATGTCGTCGATGTCGGATTCGCTCAGGCCGGCGCGCCGCGCGATGGGGAGGTGATGTGACCACAGGTAGCCGCACTTGCTGCGGTGTACCACCCGAAGCAGCGCGACTTCGCGTATCCGGGGCGACAGCGTCGACCGGGTGAGCAAGTACGCGTTGAACGGCAGGTAGGCCGCGGTGAGGTCGGGGTGGCGGACCAGGGTCGACAAAACATTGCCCGCCCCAACGGGATTGGCGCGCTCGGCGGGGATCAGCGAGGCCAGCGCCGCGCGGGTGTCCTCGTCCCACTCGTCGGCGGGCAGCGGTGTCAGGCGCTGCGGATGCCGGTCGGACGCGGCCATGCTATTGGATCGGCTCGTCACCGAGCACGGTGGTGCGCAGCATCTCTCGCGACGAGTCCGGGTCGTAGGGCGCCGCCCGGTGCAGCACCCCACGGTTGTCCCAGATGACGGTGTCGCCGATCGACCAGCCGTGGCGGTAGACCCGTTCGGGCACCGTGGCGCGCTGCAGCAGTTCCTCGAGCAGGGCGCGTCCTTCGTCGACGTCCATGCCCACGACGTAATCCGCGGAGGCACCCAGCACCAGCGATTTGCGCCCGCTGCGATGCGTCCACACCAGCGGGTGTTCATGCGTGCGCCGAGATCGCCAGCGCGCCACGAGTTCCGGTGACGGATCGGGATAGACCCGACGCTGGGATGCCTCCAGCGAGTGCACCACCCGCAATGCGCCGAACCGCTGTTTCTCGTCGTCGGTCAGTGCGTCGTACGCAGCGTAGGAATTGGCGAATTCGGTTTCGCCGCCCCGCTCGGCGACCCGGACCGCCGACAGCACGGTGGCCTTCTGCGGACACTCGTCGCCCAGCGGTGTGCAGCCGTCGATGTGCCAGTCGAAGGTCGCCTTCAGGTAGGCCGCGGAGGCGTTCTTGGACTTGTCCAGCGTGATCGGGTAGATGCCGGGCACCGGGTGGTGGCCGTCGGAGGAGTGGTCGACCTCGCCGAGGCGGCCGCAGAAGGCGACCTGCGCCGCCGGGTCGAGATACAATCCGCGGAAGACCAGAACCCCGTTGTCTTCCAAGGCATCCAGCACCGCCTCACCCACCGAGTCGTCGTGTGCCAGGGCGGCCGTATCCAGGCCGGTGACTTCGGCGCCGACCGAGTCGGTGAGTTTGGTGATGGTGAGCAGACTCATGGCCGCTCCTTTCCGCAGCAGGGTTGGACGGTCTCGGCCGCCGGGTCAGGGCACCGGGCCGCCGGTCCGGATCATGACCGCGTCGGCGGCGTCGACCGGGGCGGGTTGATGCATGATCTCCACCGCCATGGCCACCATGATCAGCGAGTAGATCATGTGCAACAGGTTGACGACGTCGCCGGGCAGGCTATCGAGGGGAAACTTGTCGCAGTAGTCGATCGCCTCCTCGAGGCGGGGGAAGAACGCGTCGTAGAAGTCGCGCAGCTGCGGCATCGACGCGTTGACCCTGGCATTCCACCGCTCGGTTTCGGTTGGCAGGCACCACGTTTGGGCATAGCCCTCCAGCTCGGCGAAGGCGCTGGGCAAGATGGGCGCCATGGTCACACCCCCACCGTTTCGCGTTCGCGGCGATACGCGTCGACCCAGTCCACGACCACCTTGTGCAGATGGCGCACCAGGATCTCCTGGTCGTTGAGTGGAAAGTCCTCGACCACACCGTATTCCAGCGCCGCCTGGGTCCCGCCGAGCATCCCGGCGTCCTGCAGCGCGAACTCCTTGAGCACCACCGCGGCGACCTCGTGCTCGATGCGCTCCCGCACGCTGCGCGCCGGGTGGAAGTAGGTATATGCCTCGAACCGGTGGGTGTTGTGCGAGGTGGGCCAGTACCGGTACAGCAGATACCAGCCGCCGTAGATCAGGATCTCCAGGTTGGGGAAGATCTGGAAATTGCTGATGCCCCACTGCTCGATCCCGCCCGGGTTGAGCCCGGCCGGCAGCTCGCCGATGTCGGGCGTCCGCCACGGCCCCACCAGGCCGCTGCGGGTGGCCCGCTCGATCGGATACATGTATTCCGGTGGCATCAGCCAGCGGCGCCGCCCGGCCGTGGAAACCAGCCGGTGCGGCCCGTCGAGTTGGAAGTGCCCGCAGGTGAATACGGCGTTGCTGTCGCGCACCTCGGGAGGCACCTGTTGGGAGTGCAGGGCGGGCACGTGGTAGTACTCCTGGAAGGCGTCGGCGAAGATCTTCCAGTTGCTGTTGTTGTGTGCCACCCAGTCGTACCGCTCGGTCAGCTTGTCGAACGGATAGCCGTCCAGCCCGGTGATCATCGGGCCGAGGAACTCGCGCAGGCTCTGGCGAGGTTGGGGGTCGAAGTTGATGAAGACGAAGCCGTTCCACACGTCGCAGTGCACCGGCCGCAACCCGTACTCGGCCGGATCGAGGTCGAAGAATTCCGATTCCTGCTGGACGAATTTCAGCGCACCCGTCAGGTCGTACCGCCAACCGTGGTACTTGCAGGTGAATTGGCGGCAGGTGCCGCGGGTCTCTTCACCGGGAAAGTCGTTCCACACCAATTTGTTTCCGCGGTGGCGGCACACGTTGTAGAAGGCGCGGATGCGCTCGTCCCTGCCCTTCACCACGATCACCGAGGTGCGGGCCGCCTCGATCTCCTTGGTGAGGTAGCTGCCCACCCGGGGCAGCTCCTCCACCCGGGCGACGTTGAGCCAGGCCCGTTTGAAGATGGCCTCCCGCTCGAGTTCGTAAAACTCCGGCGACGTCGAATCCTTGAAAGAGACCGGCCCCGTTCCCAATTCGGGGTAGTGCTCGGTCCACGAGCCTTCCGGTGGCCTACCTGATCTGGTCATCGAATCCTCACTGTCACATCACTGCTCCGCCGTTGACACCCAAGACCTGGCCGGTGATGTACCGCGCCTCGTCAGACGTCAAAAACCCCACCGCCGCGGCGATATCCGCCCCGGTGCCCAGGTAGCCCAGCGGGATGTTCGCCGCGATCTGCTCGTTGGAGGGCAGGTAACCGGCCGCCTGGCCCTGATGCTGCATCGGCGTCTCGATGCCCGACGGCGGAATGTTGTTGACCGTGATGCCGTGCGGCGCGTATTCGCGGGCCAGCGATTTCGTCAACGTGATCACCGCCCCCTTGGACGCCGCATAGTGGGCGGCGAACGGCGACCCGCGCTGAGCACTCGACGAGGAGATCATCACGATCCGCCCCCAGTTCGCCGCCACCATGTCCGGCAGCGCGACCTGACAGCAGTGAAACGTCCCGGTGAGATTGACATCGATGATCCGCGACCAGGATTCGGCGGTGATGTCCAGGAACGGCGAGAACCCGAACATCCCGGCGCTGGTCACCAGGACGGTCACCGGCCCCAGCTCGCTGCGCACCTTCGCGAAGGCCTGCTCGACGGCGGCCCGGTCGGTGACGTCGGCGCCCACCCCCAGCGCGGTCGCGCCGTCGGTGCGCAGGTCGTCGGTGACGCGTTGCGCCGCATGCTCGTTGACGTCGAGCACGGCGATTTTCATGCCGCGCCGACCCAGCTCGTGGCAGGTCGCCTCGCCCATGCCCGACGCGCCGCCGGTCACCACCGCCACCCTCATTCGTAGACCACCCGCACCGTCGGGCTGGTGGGCAGCGCCTGACAGGTCAGCACCCAGCCGTCGTCGACCTCCTCCGGATCGAGCGCGTCGTTGTTGATCATCCGGGCACTCCCCTGCGTCAGGCGTGCCATACACGTTCCGCACGAACCGATTTCGCACGACGATGGCGCCCGCAGCCCCGCCATGCGGGCGGTCTGCAGCAACGTGTTGCCCGCGTGGTACGGGGCTGTCGTGGTGGCCCCGTCCAACACGATGGTGACCTCGCCGGGCTGCACCTGGCCCTCGGCCGGCGCCGCGGCGCCGACGTCGGTGACGTCGAAGTGCTCGACGTGCACCCGCTCGGCCGCGATGCCCGCGTCGCGCAGCGCGGTGCACACCGTGTCCGTGAACTCATTCGGCCCGCACACATAGAAGTCGGCGTCGCCCGCGGTCGCGATGAACGCCGAAATGTCCTCCTGCGTGGCGAACCCGGGTTCGTTGTCGAAATGGTGGTGCGGCGTGAAGCGCTCGGCATGTCGTCGTTGCAGGTCCGCCAGGTCCTCGTCGAAGATCACCGCGTCGCGGCTTCGGTTGGCGTAGAACAACCGCGCGCGGCGGGTGCCGGCCGTCAGTGCTGTGCGCAGCAGCGAGAACACCGGTGTGATGCCGCTTCCGCCGGCGAACGCGACCAGCTGCCGGTCGGTGTCGGTCAGCACGAACCGGCCCCGCGGCGGCAAGGCGTACAACCGGCCGCCGGGTCCGGCGGTGTCGGTATTGCCCGGTTCGGGGGCGGTCACCGTCGCCGGACCGTCGTGCGTCGCGGTGCGCTGCTCGGCCATCCCCGTGAGGGTATCAACTACTTGCGATTGATCTCAAGTACTAGATACAGCCCTGGTGGCGGCCGGTCAGCCGTCGACGTGATCGGTGAACAACTCATGGCCGGTGCCCTTTTCGACCACGCGGCCCAGCAGTTCGCGCAGCGTCTGCTGCTCCTGCTCGGTCAGCACGCCGAACACCTCCTGATGCGCGGCGATCGCGTCGTTGACGACGGTTTCGGCGACCTTGCGGCCCTCTCCGGTCAGGTAGGCCTGCAGGATGCGCGCGTGCTGGGGGTCCTGTTTTCTTTCCACCAGCCCGCGGCGTTCCAGTGCGGTGAGCGCGAGCTGGACACCCTGCGGGCTGATCAGCAGGCGGCGCGCCAGCTCGGCGCCGGACAGGCCGGGCTCGTTGGCCAGCTGGCGCAGCACACCGATCTGGGCGGTGCTCACGCCGTGTTCCCGCATCGCCTCGTTGATGGTGGTCAGCGAATAGTAGAAAGCCTGTTTGAGCAACCACAGGATGTTGTCGGTGAGTTCCATGCCTGCCTCCTGCTAGGCCGCAGGGGTTTTGTAGATCTGTCCATTCTTCATGACGAAGCGGACGTCGAGGGTGGCGGCGATGTCGTCGAACGGGTTGCCGGGCACCGCGATGATGTCGGCGAGGTAGCCGGGCGCCAGCCTGCCCAGCTCGTCGTCGGCCTCGATCAGCTCGGCGGCCACCACGGTCGCCGCGCGGATCGCCTGGGCGGGGGTCATGCCCCGCTGCACCAGCGCGCCCAGTTCCTTGGCGTTCTGGCCGTGCGGGATGGCCGGCGCATCGGTGCCGCAGGCGATCCGGACGCCGGCCTCGATCGCCTTGGGCAGCATGGCCTTTGCCCGCGGGAAAACCTCGAGCGCCTTCTTGCGCAGTTCCGGCGCGATGCGGTCGATGGCCATGGCGTCGGTCAGGTAGGTGGTCGACACCAGGAACGTGCCGTGATCGACCATCATCTGGATGGTCTCGTCGCTGGCCAAAAAGCCGTGTTCGATGCAGTCGATGCCCGCACGGATGCAGGCCTGGATTGCGCTGTCCCCCACCGCATGTGCGGCCACCCGGACACCGGCCCGGTGGGCCTCGTCGGCGATCGCGGCGAATTCGGCGTCGGAGTACTGCTGCGCCCCGGGCGCGGTGCTGTGCGACATCACCCCGCCGGAGGCGGACACCTTGATCAGCTTGGCGCCGTGCCGGATCTGGTAACGCACGCAGGCGATTACGTCGGGCACCCCGTTGGCGATGCCCTCGGCCACCGACAGCGGCATGATCCCCGGGGCCAGCCGCTGAAACACCGTCGGGTCCAGATGCCCGCCGTACGGGGTGACGGCATGGCCGGCCGGATAGATCCGGGGCCCGGCGTGCCAGCCCGCGTCGACGGCGCGTTGCAGCGCGACGTCGAGCAGATACCCCCCGGTCTTGACCATCAGCCCGAGGTTGCGCACGGTGGTGAACCCGGCCTCCAAGGTGGTGCGCGCGTTGACCGCCCCGCGCAGGGTGCGGTAGGCGGGGTCGTCCTGCACGCCGTGCATCGGCGACGGCAGGCCCTCCGGCCCACCCGGCCCGCCGATGAGCAGGTTGAGTTCCATGTCCATCAGGCCGGGCAGCAGCGTGGTGTCCCCGAGGTCGACGGTGGTCGCCGAATCCGGCAGCGGCCCTTCGGGATTCATCGCCGAGATGCGTTCGTCGTCGACCACGATCACCGCCGGCGCGTGGATCTTTCCGGTCACCACGTCCGCCCATCGGGCCGCCCGCAGCACGGTGGTCATGGCACGGGCTCGGATACGCAGTCCAGGGTCGAGGCGCCCGAATCGGGGACGCGGGGCTGTTTCCAGCACTCCACCGGGAAGGACACCATGATCATCGAATAGAGCAGGTGCATCAGGTTCAGCACGTCGTCGGGCAGGTCGTCGAGGGAGAACTTGTCGCAGAAGGCCAGCGCCTCCTCGGCCCGCGGGGTGATCGCGTCGTAGAAGGCCTTCATCTCGGTCATGGAGCTGGCCAGCCTCTTCGCGTAGCGTTCGGGCTCGCTGGGCAGGCACCAGTCGGCGAACGGTTCGAGGTCGGCGAACTCGGCGGGCAGCATCGACATCGTGTTCACACTCCCGCGGTGGACATCCGGCGATAGTCGTCGATCCACGCCGCGGTCTCCTTGTGCAGGTGACGCAGCAGGATCTCCTGGTCGTTGAGCACGAACTTGTCGACCACCCGCGATTCGAGCATGGTCTGGGTGGCCTCCAGGGTGTTGGCGTCCTGCAGCCCGTATTCCTTGAACGACACCGCCGCCAGTTCCTGGGCCACCCGCTCGCGCGGGGTGCGCGGCGCCGGGAAGTACAGCGTGCCCTCGAAGACGTGGCTGTGATACGACGTCGGCCAGTAGTGGTAGGTCAGGTACCAACCCTGGCCCCAGAACAGGATGACGAAGTTGGGGAACAGCTGGAACGAATCCAGGCCCCACGGATCGCATTTCGCGGGGTTGAGCCCGTCGGGCATCGGCCCCAGATCGGGCTTGTCCCACGGCCCGAACAGTCCGCTGCGGCAGATGTCCTCGATCGGCTTGCGCATCTCCGGCGACATCTCCCAGGCCCGCACCCCCGAGGTGCTGACCAGCCGGTGCGGACCGTCCAGCCGGTAGTGCGGCGCCTCGAAACCGGCCTCGGCGGCGGCTTTCGAGTAGGCGGTCGGCGACTGGTTCGCGTGCAGCACGGGCGCGTGATAGAACTCCTGGAACGCGTCCATGTAGAGCTTCCAGTTCGCCTTGACCTCCGACCGGTAACACCAGCGCGACGTCATCTTGTCGAACGGGTAGCCCTCGAGGGCGGTGATCATCGGCCCCAGGAACTCCCGCAGCGACTGTTCCGGTGTCTTGGCGAAGTTGACGAAGACGAAACCCTCCCACACGTCGCAGTGCACCGGCACCAGCCCGTAGCGGCTCTTGTCCAGGTCGAAGAACTCCTCCTCCTGCTGCACGAAGGTGAGGTTGCCGTCCAGGTCGTAGCGCCAGGCATGGTATTTGCAGGTGAACTGCCGGCACACGCCCCGCGTTTCCTCCAGCGGCATGTCGTTCCACACCAGCTTGTTGCCCCGGTGCCGGCACACGTTGTGGAACGCCTTGATCTCTCCGGATCCGTTGCGGACCAAGATGATTGAGGTGTTGACGACCTTCAGTTCCCGGGTGAGGTAGCTGCCCTTGCGTGGAAGTTGTTCCACCCGAGCCACATTGAGCCAGGCCCGTTTGAAGATGGCCTCACGCTCCAGCTCGTACACCTCGGGGCTGATCGAGTCCTCGTAGGACACCGGCGCGGTGCCCAGCTCGGGGTAATGCTGTGTCCAGCTGCCCTCCGGCGGTTTGGGAAATCGCGCCATGCTCGCTCCTTCAGCAGTCCGACCTCACCGGAACCCCGGGGCGCCGCCCGCGCGAAACAACCAGCTGCGCACCGGTTTCACCGGTCCCGCGGAGCTCCGTCACGGGCGACGGTATATCCTCGACCCATCATTAGCAAGTAGTTGATATTGGCCCGGGAGGCGCGGATGGACCACGACGCCGCAGTGCGAACCGACGGACACGGCCGGCGCGCCGACGTCATCCGCGTCATCTCGCCGCACACCGAGCGGCCCGTCGCCGAGGTCGATGCGGCGACACCGTCCGACGTCGACGCGGCGGTGGCCGCGGCGCGAGCGGCCTTCGACGCCGGACCGTGGAGCCGCGGCGCGCCGTCACACCGCATCGCCGCGATCCGCCGGCTGGCCGACATCTACGACCGGCGCCGCGCCGAGATGGCCGACACCATCACCGCCGAGATCGGCGCCCCGATCAGCTTCGCCCGGCGTGCCCAGGTGGGCCTGCCCGCCTTCATGATCCGCGCGTTCTGCGACCTGGCCGAGCGCCATCCCTGGCAGGAGACCAGGCCGGGCTTCTTCGGGAGCGACGTCTACGTGCGCAGGGAACCCGTCGGGGTCGTCGCGGCGATCGTGCCGTGGAACATGCCGCAGTTCCTCATCGTCACCAAACTCATCCCGGCCCTGCTGGCCGGCTGCACCGTCGTGCTCAAGCCGGCACCCGAAAGTCCTTTGGACGCACTGCTTTTAGCCGAGATGATCTCCGAGGCCGACCTGCCGCCCGGCGCGGTCAGCGTGCTGCCCGGCGACGCCGCGCTGGGTGCCTACCTCGCCGGGCACCGCGGGGTGGACAAGGTGTCCTTCACCGGCTCGACGGCCGCCGGGCGCGCCGTCGCCGCGGCCTGCGCGGCCAACCTCACCAAGGTCAGTCTGGAACTGGGCGGCAAGTCCGCCGCCCTGGTGCTCGACGATGCGCCGCCGGACAAGGTGGCCGCCGGGGTGCGCGCGGCCAGCCTGTCCAACAGCGGCCAGATCTGCAATGCGCTGACCCGGGTGCTGGTTCCCCAAGCGCGCCATGACGATTACGTCGACGCGCTCGCCGCCCACATGAGCGGCCTGCGGGTCGGCGACCCCGCCGAGCCGGACACCGACCTCGGTCCGCTGGTGTCGCGCCGCCAGCAGCAGCGGGTCCGCGACTACATCCGGATCGGCCAGCAGGAGGGGGCGCGGTTGGTGGTCGGCGGTGCGGATATGCCAGACGGGCTCGACCGCGGCTGGTATGTCCGGCCCACCCTGTTCGCCGCCGCCGGCAACGCCATGCGCATCGCACGCGAGGAGATCTTCGGTCCGGTCATCACCGTCATCCCATACCGCGACGACGACGAGGCGGTGGCGATCGCCAACGACTCCGATTACGGCCTGGCCGGGTCGGTGTGGAGCGACGACACCGACCGCGCGCTGGCGCTGGCCACCCGGATTCGCACCGGCACCGTCGGCGTCAACCAGGGCTACACCATGGACCCGTTCGCGCCGTTCGGCGGTGTCAAGGCCAGCGGCTACGGCCGCGAGCTGGGGCCCGAGGGGCTCGACGGCTACCTCGACACGAAATCGATCGCGGTCGCGCCGAGCGGCTAGCGAACCTCGCTCACCACGTGGACGGCGACGTAACCGATCGGGATGCCGGTCCAGGTGGCGATGCACTCGCGGGCGGCCACCTCGACCGTGGCCCGGCTGGCGGCGCGGGTGACCCTGCCCAACTCGGGGATCCGGATCATCCATCCGTCGGCGTCACGAGTGGGTCACGTCCCGTGGAGTGGTGTAAGAGCGGTCGCGTGTCCGCGTGTGGCTCTGTGGTAGCCACTATGCCGTGAGAGCGGCTGTGGGGGCAATGGTTTCGGCACTTTGGTCACTGACGTCGAGCAGAGCGAGGCTGGTCTCGGAGAGGTAGCGCTTGTCGGCGACCTGCCATTCGTCGTGGGCCTCAACGAGTACCGAGCCGGCCAGCCGTAACAGCGCGGCGGGGTTGGGGAACACGCCGACGACGTCGGTGCGGCGTTTGATTTCCTTGTTCAATCGCTCCAGTGGGTTGGTTGACCAGATCTTTTTCCAGTGGGCCACCGGGAAGTCGGCGAAGGCGGTGATGTCGGCGGCGGCCTCGCGCAACATGGTTTCGACCTTGGGGAACTGGCGGCCGAGCATGCCGGCGATGGTGTCGAGTTGTTCGCGCACGTGCTCGGCGTCTGGCTGGGCGAAGACGGTGCGGATCGCGGCGGCGACCATCTCTGCGGAGCCCTTGGGCACTTGGGCGAGCACGTTGCGCAGGAAGTGCACTCGACACCGCTGCCAGGCGGCCCCGATCAGCACGGCGTCAATGGCACTGCGCAGTCCGGCATGGGCATCGGAGATGACCAGTTGGACTCCGGCCAGACCGCGGGATTTCAACGACCGCAAAAACGCGGTCCAGAACGCCCCGTCCTCGGAGTCTCCGACCTCAAAGCCCAGTACCTCGCGGCGCCCGTCAGCGGCCACCCCGGTGGCGATGACCACCGCCTGCGACACCACCCGATGATTCACCCGGGCCTTGCAGTAGGTGGCGTCGAGGAAGACATACGGAAAGCGCTGATCACCCAACGGCCGGTCCCGGAAGGCCGCGACCTCGGTGTCGAGGTCTTTGCAGATCCGGCTGACCTCGCTTTTGGAGATCCCGGTATCGGTACCCAGTGCCTTGACCAGATCGTCGACCTTGCGGGTGGAGGTGCCGTGCAGGTAGGCCTCCATCACCACCGCGAACAAGCACTGATCGACCCGGCGACGCCGCTCCAACAACGCCGGGAAAAATGACCCGGTGCGCAGCTTGGGAATCCGCAGTTCCAGGTCCCCTGCGACCGTGGACAGCGTGCGCGGACGCGAGCCGTTGCGCTGATTGGAGCGGGTCTCGGTGCGCTCATGGGGAGAAGCCCCGATGAACGCGGTCAACTCCGCGTCGATCAAGGCTTGGTAGATCGTTTCGGCGGCTTGAGTGATCCGCTCACCGGCATCGGCGGTGCGCAGTGCGTCGAGCACCTCCAGCAAGGCAGACTGGTCCAGGGCCATCGCGATGTTCCTCTCGGTAGTGATTCTTGGTCGTTTCACCACAGAGACTCACGCGATGGCCCTCTTACGTCAGGGACCGACACGCCGCCATCACTTACACCACTCCCCGGGACGCTCCCTCACGAGTGACTTCGATGTCGAAGCACTGGCCGACCATCGGGCACTTCAGGCGGGGAGCGACCCGCTGTCGGCGGGCGCTGCGCAGTGCTTGTCGGCGCAGCAATGTGGGCTGAACAGGCATGGCTGCTTTCCTGAGTCGCGGACGAACCGCCGGAAAGAGTAATGCTCTTCGCGGTGAAAACCTAATCGGCGGTCTCGCGGTATAGTGATGTAAGTCACACATCGGCGCGCTCTGTTGCGGGCGTCACACCGGAGGAGATTTCATGGTTGGCGTGGATCGCTCTCGTAAGGCCGTCATCGCCCCCCGTGCCGGTGCGGCTGTCAATTCACATCGCGTGCTCGTCGCCTTCCTGACCGTCACGGTCCTGATCAGTGCAATCGTGGGCGCCATCGCGGCCGCGGCCATGGGGCAACCCACCGCCGCGCTGCTCATCGCGCTGGTGGCCGGCGGGTGGTTCTCGGCCGCAGTGCTCTGCTAGCCGTCGTCTGACTCCGTCGCGGCCGTCGTCGAGATTGCCGTCGGACTCAGTCCTCTTGGTAGCTCCAGCTGCGCAGTCGCTCCGCGATCTCGTCCAGACTGGTCAATGCACCGGTAGCGACTCCGATCACGAAGTCGAAGCGCTCATCCTCCGGCGCTTCAATCCAGTGCGCATTGATGGCCAGGAAGGTCCGGCAGGCCGTCCAAGCGAGTCGCTTGTTGCCGTCCACCAGCGCGTGATTCCGGGCCAGGGAGTGCAGCAGTGCGGCGGCCTTCACATGCAGATCCGGGTAGGCATCCCGGCCGAACGCCGAGGCGCGAGGCCGTGCCAGAGCCGATTCAAGCAAGCCGTAGTCGGCGACCACGACATCGGTCCCGACGGCCGCGCGGGCAATGTCTAGCAAGTCTTCGAGGTTCAGGAACTCGGTCACGCGTCCTTAAGACGCTCCAAAACCCCGGCCTCCTCGCGGACGACCCGTTGCAGCGCCGCGGCAACCTTAGTCTTGTGCGCTCGTCGGGCGATGTATTCGTCGATGGCCGATAACGCAACAGCCTGCATCGAGCGCCCTTCGGCCGTAGCCTGCCGGCGCAGCGCTTCTGCCTGCTGCTCGCTGGGGCGCAAGGTCATTCCCATGAGGAGCGATGATACCAGAGTGATACCACCGTGGAGCGCGCAAAAATCGGCACAGACGAATGCGAAAAAGCTAATGCCGGAATCAAAGTGGGTGGAGCTAAGGGGACTCGAACCCCTGACCCCCACACTGCCAGTGTGGTGCGCTACCAGCTGCGCCATAGCCCCGAGAAGTCGTGCCCATCGAAGCTACACCACCGGTAACCGTCCTTCAAAGTTGCTGTTCACACCGGCTCGACGTCCGACTCCGCCGCCATCAGATCGGCCTCCAGCTCCGTCGCCGTCCGCGTTTCCGGCGCCATCACCCAGCCGACGGCGGCGATCAGCAGGACCACCCCGCTGATGAAAAAGCCCCCGCCGTAGCCGATCTGCTCGGCCGCCCAGCCCACCGCCATGGACCCGACGATGGCGCCCAGGTCCGACATCATCTGCACGGTGGCCACCGGCAGGCCGGCGCGCGCCTCGTTGCCGAGGATGTCGGCGACGGCGGCCTGCAGCGGCGACATGTAGATCCCGGTGACCACGCCGACCACGCCGGCCGCCACCAGGAACACCGGCAGCGACGCGACAAAACCCAGCCAGACCGTCGCCGCCCCGGACGTCACCAGCCCGACGATCAACAACATCCGCCGCCCCATCCGATCCGACAGGTAGCCACTGGGCACCACCGCCAGCGCGTTGCCGCCGGCGAACGCGGCGAGCACCACGCCGATGGTGCCGATACCCCGACCCATGACGTCGGAGACGAACAGCGGGACGAGTGCCATGCGCAGCCCGAAGGCCGACCAGCCGGTCGCGAAATTGGACAGCAGCGCTGACTGGTACGCGCGCACCCGCAGCGCTTCGCGCATCGTGACCGTCGATCGCGTCGGGGGTGGCGGTGCGGCCAGCGCGGAATTGCGCAGGCCGAGGAACAGCACCAGCGCCACACCCAACATCGCGACGCCGTACACGACGAACGGGGCGGTCAACCCCCACCCCGCCGCCAGGCCGCCGACCGCCGGACCGCCGACCGCGCCCACCATGAACGAGGTGGTGAACAGTCCCGCGATCCGGCCACGCGCGTCGGCAGGGCTGATGTGGATCATCAGCCCCAGCGCCGAGACGTAGAACATCGTCGACCCGACGCCGCTGAACACCCGGCACAGCATCAACTGCCAATACGCCTGGGAAAAGGCGCACGCGGCGGTGGACACCGCCACGATCAGCAAACCCCCGATATAGATTCGCCGCTCCCCCAATCGTTCGGTGAGCAGCCCGCTGATCGGCGCAAAACACAACCGGCTCAACGAAAAGACGGTGACCAGGAAAGTCACCGCCTTGATGCTCACCCCGAAGCTGCGCGCAAAGGTCGGCAGCGCCGGCGAGATGACCCCGTAGCCCAAGGCGACCATGACGTTCGCCCAGCTCAGGATCCAGACTTCGCGCGGCAGCGGACCGGGACGCGGCGCACGCTCCCCCAAGCGCGCAGGACGGAGGGAAAAAGTCACCCGATGACTTTATTAACCACCTCGCGCGCGGTTTCCTGCACCTCGGCCAAATGCTGCGGCCCGTTGAAGGATTCGGCATAAATCTTGTAGACGTCCTCGGTGCCGGACGGCCGCGCGGCAAACCAGGCATTGGCCGTCGTCACCTTCAATCCACCCAGCGGGGCGCCATTGCCCGGCGCCGCGGTCAGCTTCGCGGTGATCGGCTCCCCGGCCAACTCGGTCGCGGTCACCTGCTCGGCGGAGAGCTTCGACAACCGGGCCTTCTGGTCGCGGTCGGCGGGCGCGTCGACCCGCGCGTAGCACGGCGTCCCGTACTGCGCGGTGAGCCGCTGATAACGCTGGGACGGAGTCGATCCGGTGACCGCCAGGATCTCCGAGGCCAGCAACGCCAGGATGATGCCGTCCTTGTCGGTGGTCCACACCGAGCCGTCGCGCCGCAGGAACGACGCCCCGGCCGACTCCTCGCCGCCGAATCCGAGGGTGCCGCCGATCAGTCCGTCGACGAACCACTTGAAGCCGACGGGCACTTCGATCAGCTTGCGGCCGAGGCCGGCCACCACCCGGTCGATCATCGACGAGCTCACCGCGGTCTTGCCGACGGCGATGCCGCCCGGCCAGGACGGCCGCTGGGTGTAGAGGTATTCGATGGCCACGGCCAGGTAGTGGTTCGGGTTCAGCAGGCCCCCGTCGGGGGTGACGATGCCGTGCCGGTCGGAGTCGGCGTCGTTGCCGGTGGCGATCTGGAAGCGGCCGGGGTCGGCGGTCACCGTCCGGATCAGGCCCGCCATCGCATCCGGCGAGCTGCAGTCCATCCGGATCTTGCCGTCGTGGTCGAGCGTCATGAACCGCCACGTCGCGTCGACCAGCGGATTGACCACGGTCAGGTCCAGGTTGTGCCGCTCGGCGATCTCGCCCCAGTAGTCCACGCTCGCCCCGCCCAGCGGGTCGGCGCCGATCCGCACGCCGGCCGACCGGATGGCGTCGATGTCGACCACGTTGGGCAGGTCGTCCACGTAGTTGCCGAGGTAGTCGTGGCGTTGCGCGGCCCGCCGGGCCCGGGCCAGCGGCACCCGCTTGACGCCGGCGCCGTCGCGCAGAATCTCGTTGGCGCGCTTGGCAATTGCGTTGGTGACGTCCGAGTCGGCGGGCCCGCCGTTGGGCGGGTTGTATTTGAAGCCGCCATCCGAGGGCGGATTGTGCGAGGGCGTGACGACGATGCCGTCGGCCAGCGCCTCGGTGCGGCCGCGGTTGTAGCTCAGGATGGCGTGGCTGACCGCCGGGGTGGGCGTATAGCGGTCGCGGGAGTCGATCATGACGACGACGTCGTTCGCGGCCAGCACCTCCAGCGCCGATACCCAGGCCGGCTCCGACAGGCCGTGCGTGTCCCGGCCGATGAACAACGGGCCGGAAATGCCGTGCGCGGCGCGGTACTCGACGATGGCCTGGGTGATCGCCAGGATGTGCGCCTCGTTGAACGCCCCGGCCAGCGCCGAACCTCGATGACCCGACGTGCCGAACGCCACCTGCTGGGCGACGTCGCCGGGATCGGGCTGAATCGAGTAATAGGCCGTCACCAGGTGGGGCAGGTCGACAAGGTCTTCGGGTTGGGCCGGCTGACCGGCGCGAGAGTTGGCCACCATGATTTCCAATTCTGCCCGTCTCCGTGTCGCCCCGGCGGCGCCGGTGTTGCGAGCCCCCATACGCTGCATAGCGCAGCGGCGAACGAAGGGAATTCACGCCAGTGGCGCAACACGACTACCGCGAGTTGGCCGCGGTGTTCGCCGGCGGGGCGCTGGGTTCGCTGGCTCGCGCCGCGCTGAGCGCGCTGGCGGCGGGCGACCCGGCGAGCTGGCCGTGGCCGACGTTCACGGTCAACATCGTCGGCGCCTTCCTGGTGGGTTACTTCACCACCCGGTTGCTGGAGCGATTGCCGACGTCGAGCTACCGGCGCCCGCTGCTGGGCACCGGATTCTGTGGCGGACTCACCACGTTCTCCACGATGCAGGTCGAGACGCTGACCATGCTCGAACACCATTACTGGGGCCTGGCGGCCGGCTACACCCTGACCAGCATCGCGGCCGGGTTGTTGGCCGTGCACCTGGCGACCAAACTGGTGCGCCGGGTCCGGGTGCGCCGATGACGACGGCCGCGGTCTGGGTCGGCGTCGCGCTCATCGGCGGCGTCGGATCGGTGCTGCGATTCGTCGTCGACGGTGCGGTGGCGCGCCGGGTGTCGCGGCCGTTTCCGCTCGGCACCCTCGTCGTGAACCTCAGCGGCGCAGCGCTTCTCGGCTTCCTGGGCGGCCTGGCGCTGAGCAGGGAGGCGGCGCTGTTGGCCGGCACCGCGTTCGTCGGCGCCTACACCACCTTTTCGACCTGGATGCTGGAGACGCAGCGCCTGGGCGAGGAGCGTCAGCTGCGCGCGGCGCTGGCCAACGTCGTGGTCAGCGTCGTGCTCGGTGGGGCGGCGGCGTTCATCGGACAGCAGCTGGCCCAGTTGGTGTGAGCGCGCGCCGTCAGGCGTCGCGGCGCCGGGGCACGTCGTCGGGGGTCCGTGGCAGCACGTAGAGCGCCATGCGCCGGTTGGCCATGTCATGCTCGCCGAGAAACGTGCACCCGCTGCGTTCACAGAACTTGCGCGCCAACACATTACGGTGGTCGGGATCGAACATGATCCGCCGGCAGCGCGGATCGAGCGAAAACAGGCTGACCACCAGATGCGGCAGCAGATAGCTGACATGGCCGCGCTCGATGTGGTCCAGATCCGCCACCGCGACGTGCAACCCCAGATCATGCGGGTGGTGCTCATATCGAGTGGCGATGGAATCCTTTGCCGCCCGGTACAATTCGAGATACGCGCGGTCCACCCCGTCCAGCGTGGCGATCAGCGGGCGAGAGAACTCCCCGTCCAGCTGGGCCCGCAGATAACGCCGCCACCGGGCCAGCGGCCAGTTGGACTCCCAGGCCTGCACCAGATGCGGGCGGCTCATCCACTCGCACACCGTCTCCGCGTCGGCATCGGGGTCGACGACCCGCAACCCGTAGGGCTGCGGCAATGCCGGAACGGGCGGCGCCGGGACACCGCGAATCGCCTCGGGAAGATCGGTCAACTCCCGCGGCAGAATGGGCTCGACGCCGCTCATCCGCCCGACCGTTGCCCGCGCTCAGCCGCTTTTCAGCAGCTCGGCCAGCACGGCCGCCTGGCTGATGTCCAGGTCGCGGGTCGCGGTGACCAGGGTGACCGAGCCGCGCTTGGCGAGCGCGCGCAGCTCGTCGAGCGCCGGGTTGCCCCGCAGTTCGCTCTTGTATCGCGACGTGAATTCGTCGAACCGCTCCGGTTCGTGGTGGTACCACTCGCGCAGCTGCTTGGACGGTGCGACGTCCTTGCACCAGATGCCCACCCGCGGATCGTCCTTGCGCACGCCACGCGGCCAGATCCGATCGACCAGCACACGCTGTCCCTCGTCGGGACCGACCTTGTCATAGACCCGCGCCACCTGGATCCGCCTGCCGGCGCTCATCCATCCAGGCTAGCGACGGGCGGGCGTCAGCGGAACCTGCTAAGGTCGAACACGTGTTCGAATCACGGATGGCGGTCGACCCGGCGGCCGGCGAATCGGCGCTGATAGAGCGCATCTCCGAGCTGGAGACGCTCAAGTGCGCCGCCGCCGCGGCCCAGGCCCGGGCGGCGGCCGCACTGGACGCGGCGCGCCGAGCGGCCGAAGCGGCCGCCGGGGTGCCCGCCGCGCGCCGCGGACGCGGGTGGCCAGCGAGGTCGCGCTGGCGCGGCGGGATTCGCCGGCGCGCGGCGGTCGGCATCTGGGCTTCGCCAAGGCCCTGGTGCACGAAATGCCGCACACGCTGGCGGCGCTGGAGTGCGGGGCGCTCTCCGAATGGCGGGCCACACTGATCGTGCGCGAGAGCGCCTGCCTGGACGCCGAGGACCGTCGCGCCCTGGATGCGGAGCTGTGCGCCGACCCGGCGGGCCTGAGCGGCATGGGCGACGCGCGGGTGGCCGCGGCCGCCAAGGCGATCGCCTACCGGCTCGATCCGCATGCCGTCGTGGAGCGGGCGGCCAAGGCGGAGAACGACCGCACGGTCACCATCCGGCCCGCGCCCGACACGATGACGTACCTGACCGCGTTATTGCCCGTGGCCCAAGGGGTTTCGGTGTATGCCGCGCTGCGCCGCGAGGCCGACACCCGCGGCGACGGGCGCCCGCGCGGACAGGTCATGGCCGACACCCTGGTGGAAAGGGTCACCGGCCGCCGCTCGACGGTGCCCACCCCGGTCGCGGTCAACCTGGTGCTGTCCGACGAAACGCTGCTCGGCGGTGCGGATGCGCCGGGCGAGATCAGTGGCTACGGCCCGATTCCCGCGGCGGTCGCCCGCCGCATGGTCGCCAACGCGGCCGCCGACCCGAGGTCGCGGGCCACCCTGCGCCGGCTCTACGCGCACCCGCGGGCCGGGGCGCTGGTGGCCATGGAGTCGCGGGCGCGCCTGTTCCCGCAGGGGCTGGCGCGGTTCATCGGGCTACGCGATCAGCGCTGCCGCACCCCGTACTGCGACGCGCCGATCCGGCACCGCGACCACGCACAGCCGTGGGCCGACGGTGGCGCGACCAGCGCCGGCAACGGCCTGGGGCTGTGCGAGCACTGCAACTACGTCAAGGAAACCTCCGGCTGGACGGTGAGCGCCGGCGTTGACGAAACCCACACCCACACAGCGCTTTTCACGACGCCCACCGGCCAGACCTACCGGTCGACGGCCCCGCCGCGGGCTCCCGCGATCACGATGAGCACGGTCGAAGTCCGCGTCGCCGTCGCGTTCGCACGACATGCCGCCTGACGCCTCAGTAGTGGTAGGTGTCCGACGGCGCGGGTGAGTGGTCGCGTTCTTCCTCGTCGATGTCCAGCGCCTCGATGCCGTACGCGCGAGCCAGCTCGAGGATCTTGGTGGCCCGGGCGATGCGGGGCAGGTCGGAGCCGTTGCGGATCTCTCCCCCGTCACGCTCGAACTCGGCGAAAAACTCTTTCGCCCAAGCTATTTCGTCCTGCGACGGCGACAGGCCCTCGTTGACGACGGAACATTGGTCCGGGGTCAGGCAGATCTTGCCGGTCATCCCGAATTGGGTGGACACCGCGGTGGCCTCGATCAGCTTCAGCGGATTGGAGCCGATGGTCGGCCCGTCGATCGCACTGGGCAGGTCGGCGGCCTTGGAGGCGATGGTGAAGCGGGAACGAGTGTAGGCGAGCGTGGCCGGGTCCTCCCCGAAACCGGTGTCGCGGCGGAAGTCACCGATGCCGAAGGCGAGCCGGAAGGTGCCCTTGGTGGCGGCGATCTCGGTGATGCGCTCCAGGCCCCGGGCCGTTTCGACCAGGGCGACGATCGGCACGTCGGGCAGCCGCTTCGCCGTCTCGGTGACGTGGTCGACCGATTCGACCATCGCCAGCATGACCCCGCCGACCGGTGTGCCGGCCAGGGCGGTCAGGTCGTCCGCCCACCAGGGGGTGCCGAAACCGTTGATGCGCACCCAGTCGACGTTGCCGGCGCGCAGCCAGCTCACCACGTTGTCGCGGGCGGCGTTCTTGTCCTTGGGCGCGACGGCGTCCTCGATGTCGAAGACCACGATGTCAGCGCGGGAGTCCACCGCGGACTGGAACCGGTCGGGATGCGTGCCGTTGACCAGGAGCCAACTCCGGGCCAGGACCGGGTCGATGCGGGAGCCGATGTCGTCGGGCTCGGCGGCGCTGCTGTTGACCTGTTCGTACATTTCGGCTGATCTGTCGTCTCTGTGTGTTCCGGACGGGCGTGTTGTCCCTAACCGTAGCGAGTATCCCGGACCCGTGGTTTCAGTTACCCCGCCCAGTCGCCACTCGAGGTCACTTATGGCAGCGCACCACGAGCCGCCAAGACCGCCGCCAAGGATGAAACCGGCTGTGCGCCAACGCGATACGCGCCACCGTTTAGCGATTCGGCCGGCGGGTATGCCTGGGCCAGCCGCATGCAGCCCGAACGTGCGTATCCCACTCTGCCGGACACAGGAGGTATCGGCGATGGCCGACATGATTGTCAAATCGCCCGACGAAGTCGTCGCGTTCCTGAAAGCACAGCACAACCTCATCGAGGACATGTTCGACCAGGTGCTGCACGCGACCGATCCCAAAGCGCGCGAAGAGCCGTTCGCGACGCTGCGCCAATTGCTGGCGGTGCACGAAACCGCCGAGGAAATGCTCGTGCATCCGCGGGCACGCAAGGAGGCCGATGCCGGCGACGCGGTCGTCGACGCCCGCTTGCACGAAGAGCACAGCGCCAAGGAACTGCTGTCGGCGATCGAAAAGCTGGACAGCACCACGGACCAGTTCCTCGACGAGGTGACGAAGTTGCGAGAAGCCGTGCTCGAGCACGCCACCCGGGAGGAAAACGAGGAATTCCCGGCCCTGCAGCGCCTCGACAGCGACGACCTCAAGCGGATGGGCACCGCGGTGCGCGCCGCCGAGGCCATCGCCCCGACCCACCCGCATCCCGGTGTGGAATCGGCGACGCTGAATTTCGCGGTCGGCCCGTTCGCCTCGATGCTCGATCGCGCCCGCGACCTGATCGGCCGGGCCATCGGTTAGCCGGGGCCGGCCCGAGTTTCCGTACCCTCGGTGAGATGAGCGTCGCACCGGAGACCACCGTCGCCCTGCAGGACCGGTTTTTCCGCGAATTACCGGAACTGGCGGTCCGCTGGCAGGCCGAGACCTTCCCCGAGCTGCGGCTGCTGGTGCTCAACGAACCCCTGGCCACCCAGCTTGGCCTCGACACCGGCTGGTTGCGCGGTGCCGACGGGCTGCGGTTCCTGACCGGAAACCTGGTGCCCACCGGCGCCGCCCCGGTCGCCCAGGCCTACGCCGGGCATCAGTTCGGCGGCTTCGTCCCCCGGCTCGGCGACGGGCGCGCCCTGCTGCTCGGTGAGCTGGTCGACGACGAGGGTCGGCTGCGTGACATCCACCTCAAGGGATCCGGTGCGACGCCGTTCGCCCGGGGTGGCGACGGGCTGGCCGCGGTGGGCCCGATGCTGCGCGAATACGTCGTCAGCGAGGCGATGCACGCGCTGGGCGTGCCGACCACCCGATCGCTGGCCGTGGTCGGCACCGGGCGCCCGGTGTACCGGGAGGCCACGCTGCCGGGCGCGGTTCTGGCCCGGGTGGCCGGCAGTCACCTGCGGGTGGGCAGCTTCCAATACGCCGCCGCGACCGGCAACAGGGACCTGCTGCGCCGGCTGGCCGACCACGCGATCGCCCGCCACCATCCCGGCGCCGCGGACGCCGAGCAGCCCTACCTGGCCCTGTTCGAGGCCGTCGTCGCGGCCCAGGCGTCGCTGATCGCCCAGTGGATGCTGATCGGGTTCGTGCACGGCGTGATGAACACCGACAACATGACCATCTCCGGGGAAACGATCGACTACGGGCCGTGCGCGTTCATGGAGGCCTACGACCCCGACACGGTGTTCAGCTCCATCGATTTCTGGGGCCGCTACGCCTACGGCAACCAGCCGGTCATCGCCGGATGGAACCTCGCCCGCTTCGCCGAGACCCTGCTGCCGCTGTTCTCGGAGAACACCGACGAGGCGATCGCACTCGCCGAGCGGTCGTTCGGCGTCTTCCAGACCCGTTATGACGCGGTGTGGGCCGCCGGGATGCGGGCCAAACTCGGCCTGCCCGCGCAGGTCGACGCGGAATTCGCGGCGGCGTTGATCGACGAACTGCTGGCCCTGCTCAAGGCCAACCACGTCGACTACACGTCCTTCTTCCGCCAGCTCGGCCGGGCGACGCGCGGCGACGACAGGTCGGCCGCCGAACCGGCCCGCGAAATGTTCATGGACCTGCCCGGCTTCGACGCGTGGTTGGCGCGCTGGCGGGCGCTGGGTCCCGACGCCGACGCGATGGATCGCGTCAACCCGATCTACATTCCGCGCAACCATCTGGTCGAGGAGGCGCTCGCCGCGGCGACCGACGGCGACCTCGACCCGCTCGACCAGCTGCTCGCCGCGGTGACGGCGCCCTACACCGAACGCCCGGGCTTCGAGCGCTACGCCAGCCCCGCCCCCGAGGACTTCGGGAAGTACCAAACCTTCTGCGGCACTTGAGGTTACGTTAGCCGGTTTCTTCGGCCACGACCCGGGCTGGCCGGCGCTTGGCCGGGCGTACCGCGCCCCACAACCCGGTCGCGATCCCGACGGCGGCCCCGCCCAGGCCGATGATCTTCTGCGACGCCTGCAGCTGGTCGTGCACGCTCAGCCCGCCGACCAGGTCGGACACGTCCGCGCCGGCGGAGGCCAGGAACCAGCCGCGGGTGTTCTTGCCGCGCAGCGCCGACCCGGCGAGCAGCGCACCGATCAACGCGTCGCGATAACCCATGGACCGCAACAACAGTCGCGCGGTGGGCGTCGGCTCCTCGGGATCGCCCCACAACTTGTTGGCGCGCAGCGGATCGACGAGGAAGGAGACGCCGGAGGCCAGCCGGATGGTGCCCGCAAGGAGGCCGAATCGGTCGATGGACATGGTGTGTCAGCCTAGGAGCAAACGGTGCCGTCGCGCACGTGTTCGGAGCGAAAGTCGGCTACGGCGTAGGGCACGCGTCGGCGATTTGCAGCGACGCCGGCCACAACGCCGTGGCCACCCCGAAGGCCGCGACATCGGCGCCGGCGGGCCACACCGCCTCGATCCGCGCCTGGATTCGGTGGGTCTGATCGGCGTGAAAAACGGTCCACGCGAAGCCGATACACAGGTAGGGGATCGCCAGCCACACCGCCAACTCGATCAGCGCGCCGACGCTGATCTGGTGTCGCAGCACGCGCCGCACCGGGTCCATCGCATTGTCGATCCGCGCCATGACCGCACTCCCCGCTACCGCAGCACCAGCTTCGAAGCGTGATCGACGACGGCGTCGAGATCACCGCCCAAATGACCGGCCAGCCACTGCTGGGCAAGCTCGGCCATGGCGCCGGTGTACATGGCCGCGGCCACCTCCGCGGCCACCGGATCGGAGCGCGGATTCAGACGCCAGCCCTCGCTCAGCACCCCCTGGCGCAACATGTCCTGGGTGGCGCGGCGCCGGGCTGCCAGCACCGGGTTGGTGCGGGCATCGGTGAACAGCACCCGGCCGCGGCGCGGATCGGCCGAGGAGAAGCCCAGCACCGCTGCGATGCCGGCCCGGGTCCGGGCGCGCAGCGAATCGCCGGCCTGCTCGATGGCGGCCGCGATCACTTCTTCGAGTTGCTCGCTGACCCGGTCGTAGACCGCGCCGAGCAGGTCGTCGGTATCGCGGAAGCTCTCGTAGAAGTACCGGGTGTTCAACCCGCACTCCCGGCACACCGAGCGCACCGAGACGGCCGCCTCTCCCCCGCTGCCGAACAGCCGATACGCGGCCTCGACCAGCAGCGCACGTCGCTCGGCGCGGCGGTCCTTGAGCGGTACACCGGCCCACCGGCTGGGGCTGGACATCCCTACAGCCTAAGTCGACATCGCCCCGGTCTTGTCACACCTGTAACCAGAAACATATTCTGGTCACGGCCGTGACCAAAGTTTGAGGAGTGCGCTGTGTTCCTGCCACACCAGATCATCGGGCAGCTGATCAACAAGCAGTTGGACGACAACATGCGGCGGTATTTCTTCCGCGGCATGGAGTTCGCGGCGCCCGTCGGCGATCCGGGCTGGTTCGGTCCGGACAGCGCCGTGTGGCGGGTGCATTCGCACCTGCCGGCCTTGATCTTCGGCCTGCAGTGTGCGGCCTTCATGGAAACCCTCGACCCGTCGATCTACTGGATGGGCATGCATCACTCGCGACTGATCAAGCGGGACAGCAACGGCAACCCGGTGTCCCACGTGCCGGTCATCGATCCCGAGGGTGCGGCGACCCGGCTGGGCCACTCGGTGGCGTTCTTCATCGGCACCGCCTACGGGTCGACCGAAACCGCCGAACGGCTGGCGAAATCCGTGCGGGCGATGCACCACACCATCAAGGGCACTCGCCCGGACGGGGCCCGCTACGACGCCGACGATCCCGAATGGCTGCGCTGGAACTACGCGACGGTCGTCTGGGGCATCGCCACCGCGCACGAGCTGTATCACCCAATGCCGTTGCGCGGCAAGGCACTCGACCGCTATTACGGCGAGTTCGTCCGCGTCGGGCACGCGCTGGGAGGCACCGATCTGCCCGCCACCAAGGCCGAGACACTCGAGTGCCTGGAATCCTACTTGCCGAAACTGGCTGTCACGCATGGCAAAGCGATGGGCACGGGGCCCAACGTGGCCATGCCGCAGGCCGCCGTCGACTGGGCCATCCGCGACACCATGCCGAAATGGGCCAAGCAGATGTTGCAGCACCGCGACTGCAACATCATCGAGCGCACCGCCCGTCGCAGTGCGGTGTGGGCGATCATCAACGGCATCCATGCCGCGTCGGGCCCGGCCCCGGAGTTCCGGCAGGCTCAGGCCCGGGTCAGGGGTGGCACCACCGTCCCGCACACGGTGCCGAGCTACGTGCTGGGCACCGACCAGGTGCGCAGCCGCGCCGAGGTCGAGCGCAGCTTCCAATCGGTGTAGCGCCGGTAGCTAGCCCGGCCCGACCCGCTGCCCCAGATGCTGGGGACAGTAGGCACTGGCCGCGATCATGGTGAACTGAGCGGCGCCGTCCACCGTGAACCCCGGATTGCTCGACGACACGTTCTTGATGACCTCGACCTGAGGGCTGCCCTGGTCCATCAGCTCGCAAGCCCGTTTGCCCACTTCAATGGCGGTCGCCGGGTTCTGGTAGGTGATGCCGGCCTGGTTGAGCGCGGCCAGGAAGCTGGCGTCGGATCCCGTGGTGCCGGCCGGATCGGCGTGCGCCGGCGCGGCCATCCCGGCCAGCGCGGCGAAGCCGGCGAGCAGCGCAAGCATTCGCATCGCTTCATCCTCGTACAGACGGGCCGCCGACGCATCCCGGCCCCCGGCTGGGGTGTGGTACACAGTCGTATGCCCGCGCTGCTGACCCCCGGCCAGACGTGCTGGCGCACGGCGCGCGCCGATCGGTTCGCCGCCATCATCGACGCGGCTGACTACTTCCGGCACGTCAAGGCGGCGATGCTGCGCGCCCGCCATCGAATCATGCTGGTCGGCTGGGACTTCGACTCCCGCGTGACCTTCGAACGCGGCGACAAGACACTGCCCGGCCCAAACCAGTTGGGCGCCTTCCTTTTTTGGATGGTGCGCAAACGCCCGGCCCTGCAGATCCACCTGCTGAAGTCCAACCTGCGCCTGCTTCCGGCGCTTGACGGCCTGTGGTTCGGGCTCACCCCGGTGTCGCTGCTGAACCAGATCAGCAGCAGGCGAATGCACTTCGCCATCGACGGCGCCCACCCGGTCGGCTCGGTGCATCATCAGAAGATCGTCGTCGTCGACGATGCGGTGGCGTTCTGCGGCGGTATCGATCTGACCCTCGACCGGTGGGACACCCGCGCGCACGAGCACACCAGCCGGCGCCGCCGCACAGCCGGGCGCGGCTACGGGCCGCGGCACGACGTCGGGGTGGCGGTCGACGGCGCGGCGGCACGGGCCCTCGGCGAGCAAGCCCGCACCCGGTGGCAGACCGCCACCAAGCAATCGCTGTCACCGGTCACCGCCAAACACAGCGCGTGGCCCAGCAAGCTGCGGCCGACCCTGCGCAACGTCGACGTCGGAATCGCGCTCACGCTGCCGGATCTCGACGATCGGCCCGAGGTGCGCCAGGTCGAGGCGCTCAACCTGGCCGCCATCGCGGCAGCCCGCGACACCATCTATGTGGAAAACCAATACCTGGCGTCGCGAACCATTGCCCAGGCACTGGCGCAGCGGCTGCGCGAGGAACACGGCCCGCAGATCGTCATCGTGCTCGCGCGCAAAGGCAACAACCCGCTGGAACGCGGAACCATGGACACCGCGCGCCACCGCCTGATCCGACTGCTGTGGGACGCCGACGAGCACCATCGCCTCGGTGTCTACTGGCCGGTGACCGACGGCGGTGCGCCGATCTACATCCACTCGAAGGTGCTGGCGGTCGACGATCGGCTGTTGCGCATCGGCTCGTCGAATTTCAACAACCGGTCGATGGGGTTCGACAGCGAATGCGACGTGGCCATCGAGGCGCGCGGCTCGCAGCACGACGACGTGCGGCGCGAAATCACCTCGGTGCGAGACGAATTGGTGGCCGAGCATCTCGGTGTACCGGTCGCCACCCTGCAAGAGGCGATCGCCGATCGCGGGTCGCTGCTGGCCGCGGTCGAGGAACTTCGCGGCGACGGCAAGACGTTGCGGCCGTTCACCGAGCGCACCGTGGCCAACGAGGCCGGCCCGCTGGCCGAAAACGAGCTGATGGACCCCGACCACGTTCCCCGGTCGCTGACGCGCAGCGTGCAGCGGCTCATCACCGGCCGGCGGGGCTGACCCGCGGCGATTCGGGTGGGGGTCGGGCCGAACCCGGCCTACTGTGGACAGCAGCGCCGGCGGACTAAGGACGAGCAACATGAGCATCGACGACGAATCCGTGACCACGCTGGAGGACCTCAGGGGCGATCTGGCGCAACGGTACAAGCGGACGCCGACCGGCGGGAGTTCGGTGGACAGCGCGATCGTCGAGGCCGACATGGCCGCACTCGACCGCGACGGCTACGTCATCTGGGAGAACCTGCTCAGCACCGAGCAGTGCGCGCAGATTCGCGAGACCGTGCGGCCCTGGCTCGGGCACACCGGGCGCAACTCGTTCGAGGGCCGGCGCACCCAGCGCATCTACAGCGTGCTGAGCCGCACCCGAGTGTGTGATCGGCTGGTCGACCATCCCCGGGTGCTCGCGGTGCTCGACCGGTTGCTGATGCCCAACTATCTGCTTTCGGCGTTGCAGGCCATCAACATTCAGCCCGGCGAGGCCGCGCAGCTGGCGCACCACGACGACGGCTTCTACCCGGTTCCGCGGCCGCGGGCCCCGCTGGCGGCGGCCACCATCTGGGCGATCGACGACTTCACCGCCGACAACGGCGCCACCGTGCTCTACCCGGGCAGCCAGCGCTGGGGCAAGCGCCGGCCGGCCCCCGACGACGAGGCGATACCCGTCGTGATGCCCGCGGGTTCGTGCGTCTTGTTCGTCGGCACGTTGTGGCACGGCGGCGGCGCCAACACCACCGACCGCGATCGCCTCGCCGTCACCGCCCAGTACTGCCAGCCGTGGCTGCGGCCGATGGAGGCCTTCACCCTGTCGGTGCCGCGCGACATCGCGCGGACGGTCTCCGACGACATTCGCCGCATGCTGGGCTACAGCATCCACCCGCCGTTCGTCGGCGCGGTCGACGGCCTCCATCCGTTGCGGCTGCTTGAAATCGAGCCGAACGCATAGCTTTTGGGTCTTCAGCGCTACGGCGGGCGGCGCCGTAAAGGTGTAGGGCCCGGGCGGCGGCGGTGGCCACGTCACCGCGCAGATTCGAGATCGGCGGGCTGCCCCGCAGGTGGATCGAGTTGGACAGCAGGATCACGTAGGTGTCCGAGCCCGGGTCCATCCACAGCGTGGTTCCGGTGAATCCGGTGTTGCCGAAGCTGCCGATGGGAAAGACGCGTCCCCGCGGCCTTGAGTAGCCGGTGTCGATGTCCCAGCCGAACCCGAACAGGTTCTGCCCCTTGATCGCCGGATAGTTCGGCGTGCCTGACCGGGCGGCACGGTTGGCCGCTTCCAGTTGTCGGGGGTCATGGTCCGGTTGCTGCGGTGTCGTCATCAGCTCGACAGTGCCCTGCTGCAGTGGAAAGTCACTCGGGCGCCCGGCCAGCCGATCCAGCAGGGCCTGCGCATAGACGCCGACGTCGTGCGCCGTGGAGAACACGCCGGCGTTGCCGGCCACGCCGCCCATCCGGCGGGCCGTCGGGTCGTGCACCGTACCCCGCAGCAGGGCATAGTAATCCGGGTTCTTGCTCGGGTCGTCCCTGCTTTCCTCGTCACGTGCAGTCGGCGCGATGCGCGGCAAAAGTGTTGTGCGCCAAGTCCATTCGGGGCACTCCGTCGTCGGCTCGCCGTTCGGCGCCCAGGCGATCGCGGCTCCCCGGATGATATGCGGGCCGCACGCCTTGGCCGGCGGAAGATACCGGGTGTCGTGCATGCCGAGCGGCCCGAACACGTGGTGCTGCACGTAGTCGTCCTCGTCCTCGCCGGTGATCTTCTCGAGCAGCGCGCCGAGCAGCAGGTAATTGATGTCGGAGTAGCGGAACTCCCCGGCGGGTGCCGACTGCAGCGGCGTGGTGAGCGCGCGATGGATGCCCTCTGCCTTGTCGGGTCCGGCCAGCCCCCACGGATCCCGCAGGCTGACGTCGATGCCCTCTCCCGACGTGTTCGTCAGCAGCATGCGAATCGTCACCTTCGTGCGCTGGGGATCGTTCGTGGTGTTGAAGTCGGGCAGATACTTCTGCACGGGATCGTCGAACGCGACCTTGCCCTGTTCGTAAAGCTGCATCACCGCCACCGCGGTGGCCAGGCACTTGGTCAGCGACGCCAGGTCGAAGATCGTGTCCTCGGTCATCGGCTCCGCGGGTGCGGGCGCCCCGTCCAGCCCGGGTTCGCCGGCGAGCTTGCGCGAACCGTACGCCTGGTGGAAGACCACCTTGCCACCGTGGCCGACCATCACCACGGCGCCCGGCAGCCCCCGCGCGGCGATCGCGTCGTTCACCAGCTTGGAGATGGTTGTGAAATCTTCTGCGGGAGAAGTCGATTCGGGAACCAGCGACGCATGTGGCGTCATCGACGCCGGCGGGGCCTCGCTCGGCGAGGTATGCACCACACGGCCGGTCGAGGAAGCCGCCACCAGGGTGAGCAAGATGGTTGCCAGGACCAGGACATTTCGCACCGATGGGTGACCGGGCATGAGGCAAGCGTAGGTCGCGGTGGGCGCGGCAGCACAGGGCGGAAACAAGCGCGCGGGTGCACCGTCGCTGCTGCCCGGCGGACGCTGGGCGGCGGTGCTGGCGGGCGCGGTCATGCTGGCGCAGTGCACCGCTTCGTCGGCCGCCGCGGACCAGACGGTCCGGCCGGTGACCGCCGCCGAACTGGGCGCGAGCTGGCACCCGGGCTGCCCGGTGGAACCCGGGCAACTGCGACGGGTCGACGTCGACCACATCGGTTTCGACGGCCAAACCCACCGGGGCGAGCTGATCGTGAACCAAGACCTGGCGCCGCAGGTGGTCACGATCTTCGCTCGGCTGTACCGGCTGGGCTTTCCCATCGAGAAGATCCGCACGGTCGATCACTACCGCGACGCCGACGACGAGCTGTCCATGGAGGACGACAACACCTCGGCGTTCAACTGCCGGGGTATTCCCGGCAGCGACCGCTGGTCGGAGCATGCTTACGGCCGGGCGATCGACCTCAACCCGCGTCTCAACCCGTGCCTGTACCGCACCGGCGCCTTCCAACCGCAGAACGCGGGGGACTTTCTGGACCGCGACCGCACCGACCCGGGCCTGCTGCACGACGGCGACCCGGCCGTGCGCGCCTTCGCCGACAGCGGGTGGCGCTGGGGTGGACAGTGGACGGCGCCCGTCGACTACCAGCATTTCGAGCGGCCCTGAAGCAGCCTCGGTAGCCTGGGTTCGATATGTCGCGCTCCATTGACGTCTCGACCGAGTCGCCCGCCAGCGTCGAGCAGATCCACGCGGCGTTCGGTCGCGAGGACTATTGGCTGGCACGGATCGCTCCCGCCGCCGCCACCACCACGTTGGACTCGCTGGTGGTCGACGGCGACGGCACGGTGACGGTCCGCGTCACCCAGCACCTCGGTCGTCAGTTGTTGCCGGGCGCGGTGGCCAAATTCGTTCGCGGTGACGTCAAGATCGTGCAGACCGAGACGTGGCGACGGGACGGTGACGGCCAGGTGCGCGGCCAGGTCGACGTCTCGGCGTCGGGCGGATTGGGGTCGGGTCGCGCGGAAAGCTGGCTGGAGCCGGCCGAAGACGGGGGCTCGCGATTGCGTTCCGCCGTGCGCGTCGAGGTCAAAATCCCTTTGGTGGGCCGCAAACTCGAGAAGACCATCGGCGCCGATCTGGCCAAGGGCATTCCCGAGATGCTGCGCTTCACCACCACCTGGATCGACGAGAACGCGTGACGCCCCGGCAATGAGATTTGCGCTCGCGACCATGGGAACCCGCGGGGATGTCGAGCCGTTCGCCACGATCGGCCGGGAGCTGCAGCGTCGGGGTCACGAGGTACGGATGGCGGTGCCGCCCAACTACATTCGCTTCGTCGAGTCGGCGGGGCTTTCCGCGGTTCCCCACGGCCCGGACCAGGTCAAGCAGAACGAGGACATCGTCCGCAAATACGGCACTGCGCCGAACCCGATGTTTCTGGCGTGGGTGATTTCGGAGGATCTCAAGCGGCTCTGGCCCTCGTTGGGCACCGCGCTGACGTCGCTGGCCGACGGGGCCGACTTGCTGTTGACTGACACGAGCGAGCACGGCCTGGCCGCCAATGTCGCTGAGTACTACGACATTCCGGCGGCCACACTGCACTATTACCCCAGCGGTGGGGCCGCGCAGTTGACCCAGGAAGCCGAATCCGCCCAGCGCCGGGCGCTGGGCCTGTCGGCGCCGACCGCACCGGCGGCGCGACGGCCGATGGAGCTGCAGGCCTACGACGAATTCCTCTTTCCCGGGCTGGCGGCCGAATGGGCCCAATGCGAGGTCCGACGCCCTTTCGTCGGTGCGCTGACGCTGGCGTTGCCGACCGAGGCCGACGACGAGGTGCTGTCCTGGATCGCTGCGGGGACGCCGCCGATCTACTTCGGCTTCGGCAGCAGCGCGCGGGTCGCATCGCCGGGTGATGTGATCGCAATGATCAGCGCGGCGTGCGCCGAGCTGGGCCAGCGGGCGCTGATTTGCAGCGGCGTCAGCGATCTCACCCAGATCCCGACCGGCGACCACGTCAAGGCGGTGAGCGCGGTGAACCACTCGACCGTGTTTCCCGCGTGCCGCGCGGTCGTCCACCACGGCGGTCCCGGCACCACGTTCGCGGGGATCCGGGCGGGAGTGCCCAGCCTGGTGCTCGCCGTCTCGGTCGACCAACCGCTGTGGGCCGCGGTGATCAACCAGCTGGAAGTCGGCATCGGACGGCATTTCTCGGAGACGACCCCGGATTCGCTGGTGGCGGATCTGCGGTCGGTCCTCGATCCCGGTTACGTCGCCCGTACCCGTGCGGTGGCCGCGCGGATGAGAACACCCGCCGAAAGCGCGTCGGCAGCGGCCGATGTCTTGGAAGACGCAGCGCGCCAAGGTTCTTGCGGCTGACCGCTCAGCGATCGAGGGGGCGAAGCTGCGCCTCGGAGACGCTCCGATAGGAGGGGAACTCGAAGTCGGGGAAGGCGCAGATGTCACCGCGACCACGGACCTGTTCCAACCAGTAATGCTGGTCGGCGGGCGACGCGCAGGCGTAGAGCTTCATGTACGTCGCCGCGAACGGGAACAAGACACCGTTGCCGACAGCCTGCCAGACGGCCGCGGCGACGCCGGGGGTTTCGACGCCCCGGTAATCGTCCAGCACGACCACGCCCCGGCTAGCCGTGTGTCTCACCGCCAGCTCGATGTCATGGGCGACGCACGGGTAGGCGTGGCAGCCGTCGATGTGGGCCAGGCGCACGGCGCGCTCTCCCAGGTCGAGCTGCGATGATTCGCAGACCTCGATGACCGGCCGGCGAGTGTGGAAGCGGTCCCAGTTGGCCAGGAACTGCTGTTGGTCCAAGCCCGAGTATTGGTCGCGTGAGCTCGGCGACCCGTGGGTGTGGTCCACCACCGCTTCGAACAAATCGCAGATCACCAGTTCTTCGTCGTCGCGGAGACCGTAGCCCATCAGGATGGCCGACTTGCCTTGGTAGGTGCCGATTTCCAGCATGTCGCCGCTGATCCCCTCGGCTGATCGCGCTCGTCGAAAGTCCCCAGGTGTGCTCGCTGAAATTCCTCACCTGTGAGCGGGGGTCAGTGTATCGGTTGGCGGGTTGCCGTGGTGGCGCGGCGCAGGGTTTCGGCGGCGGCGTGGTGGTCGCGTAGTCGGTAGGACTCGCCGTCGAGGTTGATGACCACCGAGCGGTGCAGGAGGCGGTCGAGCATGGCTGCCGCGACGGTAGTGTCGCCGAGGATTTCACCCCAGGCGCCGACGCCGCGGTTGGTGGTGATCACGATGGAGGTCTTCAAATATCGTTGGGAGACAACCTGAAACAACGCCGAGGCCGCTTCGGCCGGCAGCGGTAAGTAGCCCAGTTCATCGATCACCAAGAGTGTGGGTCCGTTAAAGAACCGCATGGTGGTGGCCCAACGTCCTTCGATGGCGGCGCGGTGGCAGCGAGCGGCCAGATCCGCGGCGGTGGTGAAGTAGGTGCGGTAGCCGGCATGGGCGGCCGCCCGCGCCAACCCGACCGACAGGTGTGTTTTGCCGGTGCCCGGCGGGCCGATCAACAAAATGTTGGTCGCCGATTGCAGGTAGCGGCAGGTGCCCAGCTCATCGATCAACGCCCGGTCGATCCCGGCGGCGGCATCGATATCGAAGTCGGCCAGGGTGGCCGGGGTCGGTAGGCAGGCGAACCGCAATCGCCCCGCCAGTTTGCGGGCCGCGGTGGCGTCGACCTCAACAGCGAGCAGTCGTTCCAAGGCCACCGTGAGCGAGAGGCCGTCGGCGCTGGCCTGGTCGAGGACTGCTGGGAGGGCTTCGGCGGCGGCGTGCAGTTTGAGTTCGGCCAGATGCGAGCGCAGCTGCTGATAACGGCTGGCCGCCGCCGACGGTGACTCAACGACAGCCTGGGTGGTTTTGGGGCTGCGTGCTGTGGGGGTCATTGCAGGGTCCTTTTCTGGGCGGCCCGCTCATAAGCGGAGAGGTCGATGACAGTGGAATCGGTTGGCGGCGTGCAGGGTTCGGCAGCAACGGAACCACCGTCTTGGAGTTGAATGAGTTGTGCGGCCGCGGCTTTGGCTACCGGCCCGGGTGGGATGCGTTCCTTGCGGCGGTGCGGTCGCCCGGTGGCCGCGGTGGCCAGCGCGGCGGCGTCCAGGGCGATGACATGCCCGCTGTCGCGGACCATCACCCCGAGCCCGTCGGTGGCCATGCGGTGCCGCGCGATCACGATCCCGCCTGTGGTGGCGATATCGCAGAACTCACCGCCGATCGGATGGCTGACCACCACCGCGGCGGCGGCCAGCTCCGGGGCACCGAGTAGCGGTTGCCGCGGTAGGACACCAACGCTTGCCGCGATGCGGTCCGTTGTTCGGTGACGATCACCGGATACGGCACGGTCGGCACCGGTTGCAGTGGTTCGGTTTTGGCGACGGTGGCCACCGACGAGCGACCATCGGCGGTAGCCCGGATACGGGTGTCACCACGCACCCGGGCGAAGCGGTCCACGCTGGCCTGGGCTTGTTCAACGGTGGCCTCGTCGGCCAAGGTGCGCCACCAGCGTTGGGCGGCGGTGTGGTTGATCTTTTCCACCACGCCCTTGCGGTTGCCGCGCCGGGCGGGGCAGATAGCCACCGCCACGCCGTAGTGTTTGGCCACTCCGGAAAACGACGCCGTCACCCGCCCACTGCCGGGATCGCAGACGGTGGCCATCCGGTCGAACCGCCACACTCGGCTCACCCCGCCCAGGCCGCGCACGACGCGGTCCAGAGCCGCAACCAGATGCGGTTGGTCGGTCGAGGCAGACAAGGCGGCGCGCCACTTGCCCGAGTGCGCCAGGGAACCGACCAACAGATTGGCGGTCTTGCCCCATCCCCAGGACGCGGGTGGATTCGGCAATTCCAGCCAGTCCCATTGGGTTTCATCCCCGGGCGGATGCGTGATGACCGCGTTGGGACGTTCGGTGGCAGTGCGGCAGGCTTGGCAGACCGGCCGCAGATTCCGGGTGCGGATGTTGCGGGTCAGGCTCTGATACGACAGGCCGAACCCGAGGTCTTCGAGTTCATCGAACAGGGTGCGGGCCCACAGATGCGGGTCCTCCAGCAGACGCGCGGTGACGTAGTCGACGAACCGGTCAAACGGATCCGGGCCCGGCCGGGCCCGTTCCCCAGGCTTGCCCTCACCGGTGAGGTATCTGCGGACCGTCTTGCGGTCGAACCCGGTATGGCGGGCGATCGCCGAGATCGTCCAACCACGTTTGCGTAGAGCATGTACTTCCACATCGTCCTCCCATGTGAGCATGAGAAAGCGGGCCTCCTTCAACGAAGCAACTGGCATCAGACACCAGCAGCATCGAAGGAGGCCCGCCCTTCTCGGCGGAGCCACACGGATGGGGAATTTCGATGAGCATCAGTGGGGAATTTCAGCGAGCGCGGTCACGGGTGGTCACCAAGGGCGCCGGCCGATGGCTGGCGGTCGCGGCCTCCCTCGTCATCTCCGCCGCCATGATCCACGCCCAGGGCACCAAGCCGCGCTGCTGCCCCGCGCCACCGGCGGCGGCGCCCACCCCAGCGCCACCGCCTCCAGCGCCGCCGCGAACCCACCGCCGGCCGGCGCTCCGCGCACCGCCAGTCCCGCCGAGGTGGAATCGCTGACGGCCCTGGCACCACCCGCCCCGTCCGCGGGGCAGCAATTCCAGCTCGCACTGCCGCACAGCGTGGGCTCCGAGGACCGGCTGCAGGTCAAGACCATCTGGGCGGCCCGCGCCATCAGCGTGCTGTTCCCCCAGATCACGACCATCTACGGGTATCGGGAAGACCCGTTGCCGTGGCACCCCAACGGGCTGGCGATCGACGTGATGATCCCGAACTACCACACCCCCGAAGGCATCGAGCTCGGCAACCAGATTGCCGGCTACGCCCTGGCGAACGCCAAACGCTGGGGAATCAATCACGTGATCTGGCGGCAGAAGATCTATCCGGGCGTCGGCGGGGGCAACTGGATGGCGGACCTGGGCTCCGAAACCGCCGACCACTACGACCATGTCCACATCGCCACCGACGGCGGCGGTTACCCGAGCGGGCACGAGACCTATTACATCGCGTCGATGACCCCGACGCCGCCGGACTGAACGTCCGAGCCGTTGCGCGGCAACGGGATTGCCACCACCGAACGCCCGCCTTGCTGACGGCGCCGCTCGACGGGCATGAATGCGTTTGCGCGGTTTGCGCCGTTCCGCGCGCAACCCGGCGTCATAGCCCGCATACTGAGCCGGTTGCACCCCACCGAAAGAAGAGCCACGCATCATGTCTGTTTGCGGGCTACGCATGTTATGCATTCCGGCCGTCGTTGCTGCGGCGTTGACCGTAGGTAGCGGGATCGCCGTCGCCGACGACGACGGGTACCTCGCCCAACTGAAGAAGATCGGCGTCGCCTGGCAGCCGGGCGGCGACACCACGCTGATTCAGCTGGGCCACGCGATCTGCTCGGACCGCGCCGCGGGCAATACCCCGGACGAGCTGGCCGCCGATGTGCATTCCGGCCTGAACAGTTCCTTCAACTACGCCGACGCCACGGCCATCGTCAGCGCCGCGGAATCCAACTACTGCCCCTGATCCGTCACGGGCGCGCCGGTTGATTCCGGGCGCAACAGGAACAGGCCGTACGCGGCGATCGACTGCGCGTCGGCGATGACGTCCGTCCGGATCATCTGCTCGACGTCGTCGCGGGAGAACCAGGCGCTGCGCATGTCCTGCTCCTCGTGCTCGCGGTCGGCTTCACCCTCGACGATCCCGGTGGCCAGGAACACCCAGCCGCGCTGACTGCTCATCCCCGGGGCCACGTCGAGCCGGCCCAGCGGCTCGAACGTCGTTGCGCGCAATCCGGTTTCCTCGCGCAGCTCACGCCGGGCCAGCTCGACGGGATCGGCGTCGGCCAACTCCGGAGCGGTGCCCTGGGGGAACTCCCAGCGCCGCTCCCCGATCGGGTAGCGAAACTGCTCCACCAACCCGAAACGCCGCCCGTCGTAGGGCATCACCAGCGCGTACGAAGGCTTGTCGACCACGCTGTAGATGCCCGCGCTGCCGTCCGGGCGGCGGATGTCGTCCTCGCGCAACACCATCCACGGGTTGCGGTAGATCTCCCGGCTGGCGAGGCGTTCGATGAAAGTCACGCCGCCCAGTATCGCGACGAACACCACACCCGACACGGCCAGGAGTAGCGTCCCGATTCATGCCGTCCGCAGAAGCCATCACCGACACCGTGAATCGCTACCTGGCGCTCGTCGCCACCGGTACCGCCGACGACATCGTGACCCTGTACGCGGCCGACGCCACCATCGAGGATCCGATCGGAGCCGACATTCGCCGCGGGCATGACGCGATCCGGGCCTTCTATGCGGGATTCCAGGACGCCAAGAAGGACACCGAACTCGCCGAATTGCGGGTCTCCGGCAGCGAAGCCGCCTTCCTGTGGCACCTCACGCTCGACGCCGGCGACACCCGCACCCGCATCTCGCCCATCTCGACGATGTCGTTCGACGAGGACGCCAAGATCACGGCGATGCGCGCGTTCTGGTCCCCGACCGACGTCCAGGTCCTCTAGCACCGCCTTACCGCGTCGCACTGGCGTCAATCGGCATGGTGCCCGATAGTCGTAGCAACACCGTGAGCGCCAATGTCATCAAGAGGTGGGGTTATGCGTGACGACTCACCCCGGATGAGTCCGCGCCGCCACATCATCGTCAGCGGTGACGACGTGCTGGCGACCACCATCGCCGAGGAACTGAACCGC